>DASTEX010000673.1:0-2117 GCA_035709185.1 Gemmatimonadales bacterium | reverse complement strand
ATGCGGCTGTGGTCGGACACGCCCCGAGCCTCCAGCACCGAGTCGAGCACCTCAGGCGATGGCAGCTCGAGTGATAGCCCGCCCGCCGCCGGAGCGGCGGCGAAGTCCCGAAGCGGATTCAGGAACTGGGCGCCGGGGATGTGACCGGCGTCATAGGTCGGCTGAGTCCCGATGTGGAGCAGCACCAGCCGGGAGTCGTTCAGGTTGGCCGCCAGCCACTCGGTGGTCACGAGCAGGTCGGACTGTGACGGGCCCTGGGTGAGTGCGGCCATTATGAGCAGCAGTGCGTTCATGTCGGTCTCCTTCTACAAAACTACGTCGGAAGGGTCGGAATGGTCGGAAGGGTCAGAATACTACAGTTAAGAGAGACCGACTTTCCGACTCGTCCGACTATTCCGACCATTCCGACCCTTCTGACCGAGTTGGAGCTGCAGCCTGAGGGCCGAGGGCGTTACGCCCAGCCTCGCCTTGAACGTTTGGGTGAAATGACTGTGACTGGAGAAGCCGAGCTCGAATGCGAGCCGCGAGAGGTCGGTCAAGCGGTCCGCCAGCCGTTCGAGCGCCAGGCGGAGGCGGAGCTCGATCCGGTAATCGTGCAGGCTGGTTCCGTTCATGGCCCGGAACACCCGGCAGAGGTGGAACGGCGAGACTTCGAGACGCCGGGCCAGGGTGGTGAGATCGGTTGACGCTGTCGGGTCCCGGGCCAGCTCCGCGCGGGCGCGCTGGGCCAGGTCGCGGTGCGCTTCCGCGGTCGGTCTTGACGGTCGCACCGTCCGGGACGGCCCTGCGGATCGACGGATGACTTCGGCTACCAGGCCTAACACTGACTCTTCCCCTTCCAGGATATCCACTCCGCCCCGTTCGAAGCGCCGGAACAGCCACCGCTGCCGGAGGTAGATCTCGGAATCGGAAGGGGTCCATTCCGCCCGGTAGGGCCGGTCGGGACGATCGGCCGCGGCAGGATCGAGTTCGCACGCCAGGGCCAGCGCCATCTCCGGTGCTACGGCAAACCAGTCCGATCGGTCGCCGTCCCGTGCCAGCGGAGCCCGGGTGTACTCCTGGCCCCGGTTGTAGATGGTCACGATCCCCGGATCGGCGACGAACGCCCGGGACCCGGCATGCCGGATCCAGACGGCGGAACGGGGGAAGACCACGATCGGCTCATCGATCGGGCCGGTATTCTGAAACCGGGCGTCGCCGACCGGACAGCGGAATGCTCCCACGCGGACCGTGGGAGTCTGGAAGACGATGGTGTTGAGCGGTTGCATGGGCCATCAAATCCGACGGCCCGTTTCGGGGGACGGTTTCGCCTTCGCTCAGCCCGTTACCCCCTGCACCGCGGTGATCGGCTGGGCCAGGGTCAGCTGGTTGCCGTCGGGGTCTTCATAGAGTCCCACCCGAAGGTCGAACTGTGCCTCCGGCGGGGCGAGGCAGGTGACGCCGGCCCCGAGGAGCCTCGCATGGGTCTCCTCCAGGTCATCCACATAGAACCCCAGCCGGCAGGAGCCTGCCAGCATGGGCGGGTGATGCCGGCATTTGGGGTCGACGTGAGCGAGGTGCAGCGCCAGCGTTGCGGTTCCGACATCGAGCTCGGCCGAAGTCCGGGTCTCTTCCCGCACCTTCATCCCCAGTAAGTCACGGTAGAACGCCACCGAACGGTCAATGTCGCTGACGAAGAGGATCAGGTATCGAAGCCGCATGGCGCTCTCCCGGCAGCCGGTGGTTACGGGGATCATACGACGCCCCCCTGCAAGATTTCTGGAGTATCCCATGAAGCCGTCGTTAGGAGTCCAGGTGACCGGAACCCGACCGGGGGGCTCAAGCAATCGGCTGATAGCCGACCCTGGGCCGCCTCGACTAGAAAGAGGGCGTCGCTCAAACGGAGTCCGGTATGCGAGTCACGCGGTTCATGGCCATAGTCTGGGTGGCGGGTCTATCCGACTTGGCGGCCCAGGTGCCCGACGAACTTCAGCAACGTGCGACCCAGGCCTTTGCCGGGCAGCAATGGGCCCAGGCGGCGGATGCGTACGGCGCCATCGTGGCCCGTACGCCCGATGCACCGGTCCCGCATTTCCGGCTGGGCATAGCGTTGATCAACCTGAAGCGTCACGAGGAGG
>DASTEX010000672.1:0-2787 GCA_035709185.1 Gemmatimonadales bacterium | reverse complement strand
CCAACGGCCGCAAGATCATCCAGCAGTACCTCGAACCGCTGGGCTACAGCCCGGACGAAACCACCTTCACCGACGCCTTCCGCCACTACATGGTCAAAACCGGGACCAAGGCCAAGCGTGAGATGCGGGACGCAATCGACGTCGAGTTCAACTCCATCCACGAGCAGATGGGCGTCCCCGAATCCAAGCTCCTTCGTAAGATCCACGAGCGGGCCCTCCCCGGCCAGGCCGCCGAGCTGTTCGGCGCCAAGCTGAAGCAGGAGTTCACCGACGCCAAACCCGAGATGGTCATCACGCTCGGCGAGGAGGCATGGCGCACCGTCGACATGATCTTCGGTTACGACGCCCACTCCTCGGTGTCGATGTTCGACGCCCTCTACGGCGCAGCCTATGGCCGCCCGGGGACCCTGCGCTCCGGCAACCACGTCGCCAAGTGGCTGCCCCTGGTCCACCCGTCGCTGCTGCGCAACGCCTCACCCACCGGGCCGCTGCCCGCCGGCAGGCGCACAGTCGCCGGCTGGAACCAGCGCCACTTCAAGTGGGTCGACAAGGCAGTCGCCAAACGGCAGGACTCCTAAGAAACCACGCCCCCGGTATCGCTGCCGGGCCGCTACTATTCGGCCGTCTCCCGGGCCTCTTCTTCCGGGGGGTAGATCAGGGGTCGAAGCTCCTCCGGGAGGTGGTGGAACTGCCAGGCGCGCTCTTTGTCGGCAGCTTCGATGTCGGCGCCGGTGAGGGCTTTTACCGCGTAGGTGGCGGCGTGCAGAACGTGGCCGGGATTGTGCGAGCTTGCCGCGGCGTGGCCGGCGGCCCGTGCGGCGTCGCGCGCAGCGCTGTCTTCTTCGGTCTCCCGAGCGGCTGCATTGGCCCCCGACGACCCGCCCCGTGCAGCCGACACCGGGATGTCGCCCCGGGCCCAGGCGCGGGCAAGCTCAATCGCCTTTCGAGGCCGGCGGTCATCCGGCCGGGCCTCCTCGAACACGTGAAGTGATCGTTCTGCGCAGTCGGCGGCCCAAAATGCGAGGCCCCTTAGCTGGTCGTCCTCGATTGCCATGGTCTTAGTCTCTACCAACCCCGGCCGGTGCGCATCCGCCTAACGGGATGAACCGGCTCCCACGGGCTCCGGCATCGCCGCCGGCGGCGACTGGTTTGCCTCGAGCTCCCTGCGGTGGGAGAAGAACTTCGCCACGCCGAGCGCCCCGGCCAGCGCGAGGACCGCGCAGACGATGTTGGTGACCCGGTAGGAGCCGGCAAACGCGTCGAGGGCCTGCGCCGCAAGCTGGGCGCCCCCTCTGGGAAGAGTCCGGGCGACGGTGGTTGCTGCACCCACCGACTCCCTGGCCGCTGCGGCCGCTTCGGGCGCCAGCCGCAGCCCCTCGGTCGAGATTCCCGCCCGGTAGAGCGAGCTCATCAGGCTGCCGGTGACTGCGATGCCCAGGGCGCCGCCGAACTCCCGGGTGGTGTCGTTCACCGCAGACCCGACCCCGGCCTTGCCCGCAGGCACCGCGCTCATGATGTTGCCGGTGGCGGGGGCCGAGGTCATCGCCATACCTGAGCCCATGATCGCGTAGGCCAGGCCCAGGACCCAGTAAGGGGTCGCCGGCGTGGTTGATGCGGTGAGCGCCAGCCCAAATGCGACCACTCCGAACCCGGCGGTGATCACCTTCCCGCTGCCGAAACGCTCGCCCAGCTTCGCGCTGCGCGGAGCGACCAGGATCATGGCGAGCGGGAACGGCAGCATTGCGAGGCTGGCGTGCAGGGCGGAGTAGCCCCGGACGAACTGCAGGTAGAGGGTGTTGGTGAAGAACCAGCCGAACATGATGAAGAAGACCGTTGTGACGACGCCGCTGCCGACCCGGAACCGAAGGTCCCCAACCAGGAACATCGGCAGCATGGGGTGGCTCGACCGTCGTTCCCAGAGAACGAACAGCGTGAGCACCGCCAACCCGCCGGTCATCGCGCCCAGCGTGCGGGTGTGGAGCCAGCCGCGCTCGGGTCCCTCGATGATTGCGAACAGCAGGGCGGTCAGCCCGGCAAGCGAAAGCAGCGCGCCGACCGGGTCCAGCGGCGTAACCGCATCGTCGCGCGAGCGAGGGCAGAGGACGCCGACGGCCAGCGCGGTGATCGCCGCCACCGGAATCAGAGCCAGCATGGTCGATCCCCACCAGAACCTCTCGAGCAGCAGCCCGGAGACGACCGGTCCGAACGAGCCGCCCGCCCCGGCGAAGGCTGCCCACAGGGCGATGGCCCGCCGCCGCTCGTTGGGCGGGAAAACCACGGTGATGGTCGAAAGGGTGGCGGGCATGATCAGGGCGGCGCCGGACCCCATGATCGCCCGCCCGGCGATGAGCTGGCCGGGAGAGCCGGCGATCCCTCCGACGATCAGCCCGGCGGCGAAAATCGCCAGTCCGGCCAGGAGGGCGCCCTTGCGCCCGAAACGGTCGCCCAGGGCGCCGGCGGAGAGCAGCAGGCCGGCGAAGACCAGGGCGTAGGCGTCCACCGTCCACAAAAGGCTGGAGGCGGAGGCGTCCATCTGGCGCTGGATCGAGGGAAGGGCGACGTTCAACCCCGCCACCGACATCACTACCAGCACCAGCGGCAGGCACATCGCCCACAGAACAAACCAGCGGCGCCGGTGGATCTCGGGATCAAGGTACAGCGCCGCCCTCGGCGCCGGGACTATTGGTTGCGTGACCATCCTGTTGATTCCTTCAAGCTTTGCAGGTCCAATCCGGCCGGGACCCGAAATATTCCGGGGAGCCGAAATTCCTGCGAGGCTTCCCTACC
>DASTEX010000671.1:0-6732 GCA_035709185.1 Gemmatimonadales bacterium | reverse complement strand
GACCCGCAGGCGCCCATCGAGTGAGGGATTGTGGAAGTTGGCGACATCCCCCGCCGCGTAAACGTCCGGCTGGCTGGTGCGGAGGAACTGGTCCACCACAATCCCGTTCTCCACCTTGAGGCCGGCCTGCTCGGCCAGCTGGACGTTCGGCTGGATGCCGAGGCCGGCCACGACGACGTCGGCCTCGAACTCCGCTCCGCTGGTGGTCTGGATGGCGACGCCGCCTCCCTGGGGACGAAGCCCGCGCATTCCTTCGCCCATCCGCAACTGGACACCTTTCTCCTTGTAATAGTCGACCAGAAAGCCCGACAGATCGGCCGGAAACACCCGTGCGCCGAGCCCCGGTTCGGGAACCAGCATGGTGACGTCCCTGCCGGCCATTCGCAGCGCTGCGGCGATCTCGGTGCCGATGAAGCCGCCGCCGATGACCGCGAACCGCACCGGGCGCTCGGCCAGGGTCCGAAGACGCTGGAAGTCGTCATAGGTACGGAAGTAGATGATTCGCTCGGAGTCGATCGGCAGTCGCCGGGGTGAGCCGCCGGTGGCGAGGAGCAGCTTGCCGAAGGTGTGCCGGTCACCCTGGTCGTCGGTGACGCGCTTGCCGGCCAGGTCCAGGCTGGTGACCCGGCGCCCCAGGTGAAGCTCCGCCCCGGTCTGGTCGGTGTGCCGCCAGATGGTGTCGGGGGAGTCCCCTTTCCAGAGACCTTTGGAAAGCGGCGGCCGGTTGTACGGGGGATGGGGCTCGGCGCTGATCACACCGATGGATCCAGTGGGGTCCGCTTCGCGGATGCCGCGGACCGCGGCATCGGCGGTCATACCGCCACCGACGAGCAGATAATCGTAGTGCGCCATTGGAGGACGGGATTACTGGAGTAGGAATGACATGACAGCACCTCTCAGTGGGCCCTGTGGGACTTGAACCCACGACCTACGGATTATGAGTCCGCTGCTCTAACCAGCTGAGCTAAGGGCCCGAGTGTTATTGCACAACAAGTTACCAGAGTCGCCTTCCCGGCTCCATCCCTGACTGTGGGACTTCATGCCTACCGCGCCTCGAGCAGCACCCGCAAGCGCCGCGGCTTCTCGCCTTCTCAGCTTTGGGGTAGATCCCAGAGCACACCGCGATCCAGTTCGCTCAGCGATCGGCGCCCGGTGAGCTGGAGCGCCATCTCCAATTCGGTCCGCAGAATATCCACCACGCGCTGCACCCCGGCGGCGCCACCGACGCTGAGAGCATAGCAGTAAGGGCGCCCGATCAGGACCGCGGTGGCGCCGAGTGCCACCGCCTTGAGCACGTCCGTGCCGCGACGCACACCGCCATCCACCAGGATCGGCACCCGCCCGCCGATGCGATCCGCCACCTCGGGCAGCGCATCGATGGTCGCCGGCAGGGTATCCAGGTTTCGCGCCCCGTGGTTCGACACGATGATGCCCTGCGCTCCCGCTGCGATTCCCCGGTCGGCGTCGTCTCCAGTGATGATGCCCTTGAGGAGGAGCGGCACGCGGGCGACCGATCGCAGCCACTCGACGTCCTTCCACGTGACCGCGACGCCTCGGCGCGGGTCCGACACCGCCCGCGCACCGGGGCGGAGCTGGGTCATGTAAGGCGCCGTCACGCCGGCCGGCAGAGCAAACCTGGCACGCACCTGCCGGTTCCGCGCACCCAGCACGGGCGTGTCCACTGTGAGGCAGAGCGCCTGGCATCCGTTCGCCTCCGCGCGCTGCACCAGCTCCTGCGTGACGCCGCGATCGGGTTGCACATAGAGCTGGAACCAGAGCGGCGCCGTCGCCGTGCGACGGATCTCTTCGAGGGTCGTGGTCGTGGCCGTACTGACGACCCAGGTGGCACCGGCCGCGCCCGCCCCCTGGGCGGTGGCGAGTTCACCTTCCGGGTGGAGCGCTCGGTGGTAGGACGTCGGGGCCAACAGGATGGGAAACGGGAGCTCCTGCCCGAAGAGGGAGACCCGCGTGTCGACGCGCGCAACGTCCTCGAGCACCCGGGGGCGAAGCCGGATCCGATCCCAGGCCTCCCGGTTCCACCGGAGTGTGTGCTCATCGGCAGCCCCCGAGGCGACAAACTCGTATGCCATGGGTGCCATGCACCGCCGCGCGTGCTCCTCGAACTCGGGCAGGCTCAGAACTTCGCCCGGGGCAACCTCGCAGCTCCGCGCTGGCGCGCGCTGTTGCGCACCCCGATCCGGCGCGACGACAGACGTCGGCAGGATGGCAGCTGCGGTCGTGGCGGTCCCGATCGCTGTGTGCTGCAGGAAAGAGCGGCGGCTCAGCATGAGTAAGTCCTCCGGCGGCGCGAAGTCGGGGATCACTGCAAACTACGAGCCCTGCCCTCGTGGGGGCCGAATGCGCCCCCGACTGGTTGGTTCGTCTCCTCTACTGGCTTCTCTCCAACCGGAGAAACGAACCCATGCCCGGCCGACAAGTGCTTTCCATCGGCGAACGCTTTCCCCCCATGGAAGCCTCCATCGTGGGGGGAGACCGGATCCGCATCCCGGAGGACCTTGCCGGCCGCATGGCGGTCCTGCTCTTCTACCGGGGCAAATGGTGAAGCCACTGCCGTCAGCAGTTGGCTGACTTCGCCCGGCACCAGGCCCAGCTCGAACAGCTCGGCGTTCAGATCGTGGCGCTCTCCTCCGACACGGAGAGCGACGCTCGCGGTATCCTCGAAGAATTGAACCTGGATTTCACCGTGGTCTGGGGCCTCGACCCCGAGGCCGCCTCGCTGGCCATCGGCTGTTATACCGGAATCCGGCAGGGCCGCCCCCACATCCAGCCCGCGTCATTCCTGCTCAAGGAGGACGGCACCATCGCGTACGCCGTGTACTCCAGTGGCAAAGTCGGCCGCTTTACAGCGGCCGACGCGATGACTGTGGCGAAAAGTTTGGAGGACCAGTCGGGTCAGTGACTCGCGAGATACACCGTGGCCTCGCGGATGACCCAGGGTAAGGCGGCGATCGTCAGGATGGTGCTCAGGACCACGACGAACACTGTCCACTTCAGCAGTCGCATCGAGCTTTCGGTCCGGGCCGGTTCACGCATGGGAGGTCCCTCGTGGAGATGTCCCTCTCGGCCGCGGGTCGGAAGGCCGGCTGCAGGGAGCTCGCCGGTCGACACCCAGCCGATGGTATGGGTTATCGGGGGGCGGACTGCCGCGACCCCCAGGAGAACTGCCACCTGTTTCCTGTACAACCGTGTTACCAACGTTACTGCCACGGCGGGTTCCCGCAATATCCGCCGGGGCCAGGGTAGCCGCTAATGACTCGCGAGGTACGTCGCGGCTTCCCGGATGATCCAGGGCAAGGCGGTGATCACCAGGATGGTGGCCATGACCACCACGAATACGGTCACCTTCATGATCAGCCAGGAGCCGTCAGGCCGGGCCACGTCGGAATTCATGGGAACTTGCTCCGTGGAGGTATCGGGTCCCGGCCGCAGATCACATGCCGGACGCTAAGGCGCTTGGCGGCCGTAACTTGGCGGAGCGTGCTAGCCTCCGGCGGGAAGGTAACCCGCAAGACTGCGGCGCAGATTGCTGAGCGGGACCGATTCATCCGGGCCTCGCAGCCGGGGCCCCAGAGGAAAGGATTCGCCCACCGTTCGCTTCCTTGCTATCCATGACCGAGGGGCGTACACTCCTGTGCGCTGTATCCCGTCCGCGCGATCGCCCAACGCCGATCCCTCCCCCGATCCTCGGGACCAGCGAATCGAGCGCGACTCTTTCTGAAGGAGCCTCGATAGTGTCACTGTCCCCCTCGTCACATTCCAACGCTGAACGTCTCCCCCGCCGCCGCCGCATCGGCATCCTCGACCTCGTCACCAAGAGTCCCCGCGCCAGTCTCTACGGCCGGATCATGAACGCCAACCTGGCGAGCATCATGCCCCAGGTGCTGGCGGTCTGGTGCGAAGAGGCGGGACACCGGGTGTCGTTCGTCTGCTATACCGGTCTCGAGAACCTGCTGGAAGAGTTGCCGGCGGATCTGGATCTGCTGTTCATCGGCGCGTTCACCCAGTCGGCCCAGCTGGCGTATGCCTTGAGCAATCTCTACCGCCAGCGGGGGGCGGTGACGGTCCTCGGCGGGCCCCACGCGCGCTGCTATCCGGAGGACGCCCAGCAGTACTTCGATTACGTCCTCGGCTTCACCGACAAGAAGGTGGTCGGCGAGGTCCTGGACGAGTGCGCCCCCCATCGGCCGATGGGGCGCCTCCTCAGCGCCGAGCGCCAACCCGCCGAGCTGCCCAGCCTGGAGGCGCGCTGGAAGTTCGTCGAGGCCACGCTGGCCAAGGCGCCGACGTTCAAGCTGGTGCCGATGATCGGCAGTCTGGGCTGTCCTTATACCTGCAGCTTCTGCATTGACTCCACGGTCGAGTACCAGCCGCTGGGTTTCCCCCAGCTGACCGAGGATCTGAAGTTCCTGCTCCGGAAGATGCGGCGTCCCATCGTCGGCTGGCACGACCCCAACTTCGGGGTCCGGTTCGACGATTACATGAACTCCATCGAAGAGGCGGTGCCGCCGGGACGGATGCGCCACCTGGCGGAGAGCAGCCTGTCGCTCCTGTCGGAAGCACACCTGGCGCGGCTCAAGCGAAACGGTTTCCAGGCGATCCTGCCGGGCATCGAATCCTGGTACGACCTGGGGAACAAGTCGAAGACCCGCCGGACCGGCATGGAGAAGGTGGAACAGGTCTCCGAGCACGTGAACATGATCATGCGCTACGTGCCCTACGTGCAGACCAACTTCGTTCTCGGGCTCGACTCCGATGAAGGGCCGGAACCGTTCGAGCTGACCAAGCGCTTCATCGATCTCACGCCCGGCGCCTTTCCGGCGTACTCCCTGCTCTCGGCGTTCGGGCGGGCGGCTCCGCTCAACCTGGAATATCAGCGGGCCAACCGAGTGCTCCCGTTCCCCTTCTCGTTCCTCAACAACAACCACGCGATGAACGTGGTGCCGCGGAACTACCGCTGGCCCGAGTTCTACGACCGGCTGGTGGACCTGACTTCCTACTCCTTCTCCTGGAAAGCCATCGGACGGCGGCTGACCGCCACCGGAGGAGTGCTTCCCCGCTGGATGAACGTGGTACGCGCCATGTCGTCCGAGGGCTGGGGCCGGATCCAGTACCACACGACCATCCGGAAGCTGCTCGACGACGATCGGAACGTGCGGGGGTTCATGGAGGGAGAGACCAGGGAACTGCCCACCTTCTACGCCCGGAAGATCGAGCACGATCTCGGCGGGCTCTACCGGTATCTCCCGCAGGGCGCCATGATGCACGACCCGAACCAGTACCTGAAGAGCACCAATGGAGCCGCCGCCCCGGTGAGGGTGACACGGCGGCAGCCGGCTCCCACGCCGGCGCAGCGGGAAGCGACAGCGTAATCGGCTGTCAGCGATCAGCGATCAGCTGTCAGCTTGATCGCCAGGCCCGAGGTTCAGCGATCCCCTCGGGCCGCCGTGGATTTCGGGTTTCCACACTGACAGCTGATAGCTGAAGGCTGATAGCTGATAGTTGACGACTGATAGCTGATCGCTGAGAGCTGTTTTATCTTCCCCCCGTGCGCGCCCTCGTACTCTCGCACCACTACCTCGATCCAGCCAGACGCCAGAAACTTCGCGAGCTCGCGGGGCTCGGCTGGAACATCACGCTTGCCCTTCCGGGCGGCAGTACCGACATGGACGGGCCCATCCGGCTGGCCCCGGTGCCGGTCACCGGACCGCTGGATGAACCCGAGGCGCTGAGGTGGAACAGCCGTGCGCTCCGCCGCCTGCTGAGCGACATCCGGCCCGACCTGGTCCACGTGGAAGAGGAGCCGGGCTCCTACGCCGCCTGGACCGCGGTCCACGAGGCGCTCAAGCTGGAGATCCCCTCCGTCGTGTTTTCGTGGGACAGCCTGCCCCGACGGCTCGGCTTCAGCGAACGGCGTCGCCGGTCGCGCACCCTGGCCGAAGCCTGCGGCGTGATCGGCGGAAACCGGCTGGCCGAGGAGCTGCTGGTGAGTCAGGCGCCGGGGGTTCCCGCCATGTCTCTGCCCCAGTTCGGCGTCACGCCGCCGCCGCTGATCCGGCGGGAGCCGCGCCAGACCCTCACCCTGGCCTGGGTCGGACGGCTGCTGCCCCAGCGAGGGGTAGACCTGCTGCTCCGGGCCTGCGGCCAGCTCATGGGCCCCTGGTCGCTGAGTGTGGCCGGGACCGGACCGGAACAGGAAGACCTGGAAGATCTGGCGGAGCGGCTGGGACTCGCGGCGCGGATCCGGTGGCTGGGACCGCTTTCCCGCAGCCAGGTCGCCGCCCTCTGGCCCGAGACCGATTGCCTGGTGATCCCGTCCCGCTCGACCCCCAACTGGATCGAGCAGCACTCGCCCGTGCTGGTGGACGCGATGGCCCATGGAGTAGCGGCGGTAGTGACCAACGAAGGCGCGCTGCCGGAGCTGGTGGGTGAGGCCGGCCTGGTAGTGAAGACCGAGGAAGAGCTGCTCACCGCGCTGCAGCAGTTGATCAGCCAGCCGGAACTAAGGACCGAACTGGGACAGGCCGGCCGGAACCGGGTGCTGGAGAACTATTCCGACGCGGCGATCGCGAGGAAGACGTCGGACTTCTGGAACGAAGTGGTGACTCGAGCCCGCACGCCGACGGTCAGCAGGTAGCGGTCAGCTGTCAGCGGCCGGCGGTCAGCTGATAGCTGATAGCTGACAGCTAGTAATCCAGCGGCAGCGAGACCGGC
>DASTEX010000670.1:0-4473 GCA_035709185.1 Gemmatimonadales bacterium | reverse complement strand
CGGGCAGGCGGGCAGGCGGGCAGGGGGCAGGTCGGAATAGTCGGAACCGTCGGAAGAGTCGGAATTCCCGAGAGCTGCCTGGTCCTCTAAGTCCTAAGTCCTAAGTCCCAAGTCCTCTTAGTGTGACCCAACCGGCCAGTGGATGGTGATCCGACCCGTACAAATTCGGCACTCTCCGAGCAGTGGCTGACAGTCCGGAGGGGAGCCGGAACATCAGCCGGTCCAGTCTCATTCCGCCCAGTCCCGCGGCGGTGGCGAACGTTGGCTCAGGCGGATGGTTCTCGGGGAGCGGGAAATGGCGCTCCAGCACCGGGAGGGCGCCCTCGAGCATCCCCACCGACCAGGTGTTCAGGTCGCCCCCAAGCGCGATGGCCTCGGGCGACGCTAGGGCTTCGACCAGCGCCTCGGCCTGCCGCCGGCGTCCCGCACCGAGGCTTCTCAGGAGACGCTTCCCGGTGGAGCGGTTGTCGAGGTGCACGCTCACCACCCGGAGCTCCCACGGCTCGCCCGCGGAGGTGGTTCCGGTAATAGTGGCAGCCGGTGCGACCCGGCGCTGACCCTCGAAAGGCAGCTCGATGGCGCCCAGGTCGTGCAGTGGCAGGGTCGAAAGGATGGCATTCCCTCGATCCTCCGGCAGTGCGGTCTCGGACGCCCGGCGATTCGACATCGAAGGAGCGTAATAGACCGCGAGTCCCAGCATTCTGGCGGTCTCGACGATATCGATCCGGGGCCCCCGCGGAGGGTGAGCATTCAGCCGGCGCGGACGCGCGGCGGGTCGATCAACGGGAACTTCGGCCCCGGCCCGGTACACCTCCTGGAGCAGGAGGATGAAGTGAGGGACGGGAATGCCGCCCGTGAGGCGGCCTTCACGAATCTCGGTCACCAGCCGGGGGATGTCCCCGCCGCCCACATGGGTGTTCCAGGTGACCACGAGGAGAGAATCCAGCGGCGTCTCTCGGGCCGGAACCTGTTTGACCACCACCGGCCCGACTCCGGCACACCAATGGTCGAGAATCGGATGGTCGAGGGTGTCCGGCGCTGGTGTCCAGGCGATAGCAGCAGGATGGGGCATGGCCACGGGCGAGCGGCAGTCGGCTGTGGGACTGACGGTGTCGGTCTTCACAGGGGCGCCACACGCGGCGAGGAGGAGTACAATCGACTTCTTCACGCGGTCAATTTACTACGGGTCGGAAGGTCGGAAGGTCGGAAGAGTCGGAAAACACTACTCTTCTTCCCTCTTTCCGACCTTTCCGACCCTTCCGACTCTTCCGACTCTTCCGACGAGAAGTTACCGCCCCGGCTCAGTCGTCACCCGCGCCGGTTCCGCCCTGGTCCCCTTCACGTAGAGATCGAGCCACGCGGTCCACCGGCCCCACAGATCCAGAATGGTCTCCTGAGTGAGCGGGCCGTGGTCCTCATAGGGATACAGGAAGAGCGAGGCCACTTTGCCGTGGGCCCGGAGCGCCTGCATCATCCGGATCGAGCTGATCGGGTCGGTGCCGACGTTCTGGTCTTCCAGCATGTGGTACATCAGCAGCGCGCCCTGGATCCGCTCGGCGTAGAGCATCGGGGACATCTCGAGATAGGTCCGCTGCCCGTTCCACAGATCGCGCCGCTCGCTCTGGAAACCGTTCGGCGTGAGGGTCCGGTTGTACATCCCGTCGCCCGCGATGCCGGCCTTGAAGAAGGGGGTGTGGGCCATGGCGTTCGCCGTGCTGAACGCGCCGTAGCTGTGACCGCCGATGGACATGCGGGTCCGGTCGACGTAGCCCTGGCGCTCCAGCTCGTCGATCACCGCGGCGAGATTCATCCGGAGATCCGGAACGTAGTTGTCGTTCATCCGCCCCTGGTCGCCGATGATGGGCGGGTTGAAGTTGGCCACCGCGTAGCCCTGGGTGGCCAGATACTCGATGGTGCGCGGCCCCCCGGCGGGGAACTGGTTGATGTTCTCGGTCCGGAGGCTCCGTTCGTAGTCACTCTGGCTGGTGTACTCGAAGGGATAGAGCCAGAGCATGCCGGGGAGCCGAGTGCCCTCCTGGTAGCCCTCCGGCAGGGTCAGCTTCACCAGGAACCGCACTCCGTCGGCCCGCGTCACCCACAGCCGCTTCCGCACCAGGCGGGTGAACTCCGGCATGCGGTCGGTGTTCCGGGTGAGCTGGGTGGCCTGTCCGCTGGTGAAATCCACCGCCCAGTAGTTGGGGTGCTCGGTGGTGGTCTGGCGCTCGATGACCGCTTTGGTGAAGTCATTGTCCAGCGCCAGCCGCACATCGACCGATGCGTCGGCCGGGCTTTCGTATATCCGGGTTTTGCTGCCGCTGGCGAGCGAGACCCGGTCCACGAAATCGCGGGGGCCCTGGCCTTCCCACTGACGGTTGTACCGGGTGCCGAGGAGGAAGGCGGCGGTATCGCCCGACATCAGCGCCACCCGGCCGCCCGGCCCGGCCACCAGCACCAGCGCGCCCGGATTCTGATAGAAGCTCAGGGAGTCGCCGGGAGTGCCGCCCCGGCCGGGACCGCCGAACCCCTGAGACCTGCCTAACACCTGGAAGGAAGGATTCCAGTTTCGCAGCCGGGCAAGGGTCCGGCGGGCCGATGCGGCCGTGTCGCCGGGCGTGACGGCGAGGATCTCGCCGGTGTTGTTGCGGCTCCGGGCCACGAACAGGGTTCGTCCGTTCGCGCTGAAGGCGGCGTCGCCAATCGGCCCGTCGCTCTGGAACAGCACGCTGATGTCGCCGGCGCCGAACGGTGCTTTCCACGTCATCAGCCGCTCCGCCCGGCGGCTGCCCCCGCCGCCTCCGGGGGATGCAGCATCACTGGTGTCGGCTCCGCGTCGCGGCACGTTCTCGATCCAGCTGATGCCGCTGCCGTCAGGCAGCCAGGCAATGTCCCGCCGGGTGCTGTCGCGCCGGGCCCGCGCGGCGGGGGAAGCGGTGTCGGTGGCTTCCTGGAGCGGCCGCCGGGTGATCAGGGCCACACTCTTGCCGTCCCGGTCCCAGATCTCATCGACCGTCCCGAAATTGTTGTACTGCACCACGTAGGAGAACGGCCGCTCCATCCGGGTGACCCGAAGCCAGCGCCCATCGGGCGAGGGATCCACTCCCCGGAACATGGCCGGCGCTCCCAGCTTCTTCACCGCGCGGGAGCGCACGTCAATCAGTGCCAGCTGTCCGGTTACGTGATATTGCATCAGCTCCTGGTCAGACGGGTCCTGGAGCAAGGTGGCCCAGTTCCGCTGCGAGGATTCCAGGCTGTCGGTCCAGAGCCGGACCATCGGTCCGGTCGCAATCGGAGGACGCTTGGGCTCGGGCCCGCGGGCATCGGGGATGAGGACGGCGACGACATTCCGGTTGTCGGGCGTCCACTCGATCGAGGTGACCAGCGTGGCCAGCAACGGAGTTCGGGTAACCTGGCGGGACCGGCCGGTGGAGACGTCGGCAACGTAGACGTGCGAGGCGGTTTCGAAATTCGCAATGAACGCGAGCTGGCTTCCATCCGGAGACCAGGCGGGATTGCTCACCGTGGCTCCGGCCGGAACATCGATATCGATCGCGCGGCCGGTGGACGACTCGATCAGCTGGAGATCGGCGGCGCCACGGGTTGTGAGCGAGCGGGCCCGACTGGCCGACGGGTCGACCTGGAGACCCGCGAAGTAATAGTGCGCCTTGCCGAAGCTGGTGACACTGGGCATGCCGTCGCTCTTCTCCCACACGAACCAGCGGCGGTCGGGGCTGGGCAGGGTCAGCGCCACGTTCAGATGCCGGGGGGCCGTTACCAGCCGGGCGACTTCCTCCGGCGGCCGGATGTATCCCTCCCGGGCCAGAAGCGCCCGGGCGGAATCGGGGCTGAGGCCCTCGGCCCGCGCCGAGACGGCGGACGGAGTGGCCGTGGCCTGGGCCAGCAGGGAGCCCGGGACAGTGATGGTCCAGACAGCGCAGAGCAACAGGGAGAAACGCCTCATATACGTCCTCACATCAGCAGGGCAGACGATCATTGCGGGATGGCTCAAGCTCTACGGCCCAGTCCTCACGGCTGTTGAATGCCAACCGCCTTCCACAGATCGCGAGACTGGTAGACCCGGCCCGCCCGGATCACGGTCTCGGTGCGGCGCAGGTCGGTGATCCGTTCGGCGGGCTTTCCGTTCACGATAACGAGGTCCGCCACTTTGCCGGCGGCAACACTGCCGTACTCCTGGTCCTGTCCCATCACCCGGGCCGGAATGATGGTGGCGATCTGGAGCACGGCCGGCGCCGGAATGCCGGACCGCTCATAGACCTCCAGCTCACCGTGGTATGACAGCCCCGAAAGGTTGTCGGTTCCCGGAACCAGGGTCACCCCGGCGTCATACAGTCGCTTGAGCATGCGGCGGTAGTTCGCGCTTCCCGCCTCCCCCCGTGCCGCCGCCTGCGGATTGGGGCTCCGGCCCGCCGTCATGCCGCGTTGCATCAGGGACGGCAACCAGGCCAGAGTGGGACC
>DASTEX010000669.1:0-5333 GCA_035709185.1 Gemmatimonadales bacterium | reverse complement strand
GTCGCGAGTCGTTAGCCCCGCCTAATCGCTCAGCTCCGCCAGGACGTTGTCGATGATGCCCAGACCGGTGTCGACGTCGTAGGGATCGACCACCAGCGGCGGGGCGAAGCGGAGGGCGCTGGGCCCCGCGCCCAGCAGCAGCAGCCCTCGCTGAAACGCGCTCTGCACCAGCTTCTCGACCATTTCGGGGTTCCGCACCCGTGATTCGCGGTCCTTCACGAACTCCATGCCGATCATCAGGCCCAGCCCGCGCACGTCGCCCACAGCGGGATACTTCTCCGACAGCTGCTGCGCGCCTGCCATCAGCCGCTCCCCCATGACGCGGGCGTTCTCCATCAGGCCGCCTTCGATCAGGTCCAGGGTCGCGAGGGCCGAGGCGACGCAGACCGGATTGCCGCCGAAGGTGGAGCCGTGGGCCCCTTTCTTCCAGGTGGTCACGTCCTCGGTGGCGATGATGGCGCCGATCGGCATGCCGCTTCCCAGTCCCTTGGCGGTCAGCAGGATGTCGGGCACCACGCCGGTATGCTCGATGGCCCACATCTTCCCAGTGCGCCCGACGCCGCTCTGCACTTCGTCGGCTACCAGCAGGATCCCGTGCCGCCGGCAGATCTCGGCCAGCCGCTGCATCCAGCCGGGCGGCGGAACGATGTAGCCGCCTTCGCCCTGCACCGGCTCCACGAATATCGCGGCCACTTCAGCCGGATCGAGGTGCCGGCCGAAGAGGTCGCGCTCGATGTGATCGACGCAGAAGATGTCGCACGCAGGGTAGGTCTTGCCGTACTCGCAGCGGTAGCAGTAGCCGTAGAACACATGGTGCACGTCGGGGAAGAACGGTCCCATGCCGGCCCGCTGCCGCGCCTTGCTGGAGGTGAGCGCCAGCGCGCCCGTGGTGCGGCCGTGGAAGGCGCCCTTGAAGGCGACCAGCGCTTTGCGGCCGGTGGCGTAACGGGCCAGCTTGATGGCCCCTTCGACTGCCTCGGTTCCCGAGTTGGTGAGGAAGACCCGCTTGGGCGCCGGCCCGGGCGCCAGCCGAGCCAGCCGCTCCGCCAGCGCGGCCATCCCCTCGAAGTAGAAATCCGAGCCGCAGATATGCAGGAACCGGCCGGCCTGCTCCTGGATGGCCGCCACGACCTTCGGATGGTTGTAGCCGGTGGATGACACGGCGATCCCCGCCATGAAGTCGAGAAACCGGTTGCCATCCAGGTCCTCCACCATTGCCCCCCGGCCGCTCGCGATGACCAGCGGGTATTCCTTGAGGTAGCAGGTGGAGGTATAACGTTGATCGCGTTCGACCACGGCACGGGCCCTGGGTCCCGGCGGCGGGGTGACGATCCGGGGATAATCTTTCATGCTGAGATTCTAATCCGATGAAGCGACTCATGACGGACCGGCAGGCGGGCAGGCGGTCTGGCGGGCAGTTCCTCTCTCGGCGATCGCTTCTTCTGCTGGCGTTCGCTGCCCTGCCGCTGGCAGCCTGCCGGCCCGAATCCACCGGGCAGCTTCAGCCGCACGAGGGCTATGCGCCGGTTGCGGGCGGGCGGGTCTGGTACCAGGTGATCGGGACCGGCCGCGGGACCCCCCTGATCTTCGTGCACGGCGGGCCGGGAGGAACCAGCTGCAATTTCAACCGGCTCAAGGCATTGGGTGACGAGCGGCCCCTGATCCTCTACGATCAGCTCGGCACCGGCCGCTCCGACCGCACCGCCGATACCACGCTGTGGACCGTCGCGCGTTTCGTCGACGAGATCGATTCACTGCGGGCGCACCTCAAGCTCGACCGCTTTCACATCTACGGCCACTCCTGGGGCGGCTCGGTCGTGGCCGACTACCTCATAACGAGAAAGCCGAGCTGGGTGGTGTCGGCGGTGCTCGGCTCGCCGCTCATCAGCACCAGCCGCTGGATCGCCGACGCCGACACCCTGCGGTCGCAGATGCCCGCCCCGCTGCAGCAGGTGCTGGCGGTGCACGAGTCGGCCGGGACCTTCGAGGCGCCGGAGTATCTGGCGGCGACCGATTCGTTCTACGCCCGACATATGAGCCGGCGGCAGCCGCCGGTCACCGTTCCCGAATGCGCCGGGGTAAAGGGCAACGACACCCTCTACCGCTACATGTGGGGCCCCACGGAATTCGTGGCTACCGGCACGCTCCGGGACTTCGACCGGGCCGACCGGTTGGGAGAGATCAATGTCCCGGTGCTGTTTCTGACCGGCGAATTCGACGAAGCCCGGCCGGAAACGGTGCGGGACTTTCAGCAGCGGGTGCCGGGGGCCAGGCTGGCGATCATTCCCGGCTCGGGACACTCAGTGACGAGGGACAATCCGGAGGAAGTGGTACGGGTGATTCGGGAATTCCTCAGGTCACAGGAACAATGATCGGGTGATCTGGTGATCTGGTGATTACGACACGCCGGGATCCCGGTAGGAAATATTCGCCAGATCACCAGAACAGATCACCCGATCGGCCCGCCTGCCCGCCCCGATTCACAGCATCACCAGTGAGCGGCTGAGTAGGGTTACGAGTTCATCGATCTCAGGTTCCTCAATGATGAAGGGCGGCGCCAGCAGGATCAGGTCGCCGTCGGTGCCGTTCACGTGCCCGGTGTTGGGCCAGACCACCAGGCCGTGGTCCATCGCGGCCGCCGCGACCCGCTCGGCCACCTTCTCACTCCGCGCAAACGGCCGCCGCTCCGACCGGTCGGTCACCAGCTCGATGCCCGCCAGCAACCCCCGGCCCCGGATGTCCCCCACCTGGGGAAATTCGCGCAGCGCCTGGAGCTTCCGGTGCAGGACCTCGCCCATGCGGGCGCAGCGTTCGACCAGTCCCAGGTGGTCCAGGTACGCCAGCGCAGCCACCCCGGCAGCGCAGGCGACCGGATGATGCGAGAAGGTCTGCGCGTGCAGCAACGAGCCCTCCCCCCGGGCCAGGACGTCGGCTATCCGCCGGGGAGCGAGCAGGACCGACAGCGGCACGTAGCCGCCCGTGATGCCCTTGCCTAACGTCATCAGGTCGGGCACCGCGCCATAGGGCTCGAGCGCCGACCAGGTGCCGGTGCGTCCCGCTCCCGCCAGGATTTCGTCCGCGATCCAGAGCACCCGGTGCCGGTCGCAGATCTCGCGGATTCGTTTCCAGTATTCCGGCCGGGGCAGGGCTGCGCCGGTCGAGGATCCGCCCACCGGTTCGGCAATGAACGCCGCCACGCTTTCGGGCCCCTCCTCCCGCAGGATCCGCTCGAGCGCATCGCCCGAACAGACTTCGCAGGGAGGATCACCGCCCCGGCATTCACACCAGTAGTCGCAGGGCGCCGGCACTCGCGGCACGGCAACCAGCCACTGGTGGAAATAGGTCTGGTAGCGGGGCCGTCCCGAGACCGACAGCGCCAACAGCGTGTTGCCGTGATACCCCGGGGTCAACGACAGCACTTTGGTCTTGGCTGCCTTCCCCTGTTCCACCCAGTACTGCCGGGCGAGCTTGAGCGCCGCTTCCACCGCCTCGGAACCGCTGCCGAGGAAATAGGCCAGCTCCAGGTCGCCCGGCGCCCGGCGTGCCAGCTCCGCGGCCAGCTGTTCGGCCGGCTGGTTGGCGAACTGGGTGCCGTTCACGTACGCCAGCCGTCGGGCCTGCGCCGCGATGGCGTCGGCGATTTCACCCACCCCATGGCCCAGCGAAGCCACGAAGGCCCCGCCCACGGCGTCGAGGTACGCCTTGCCGCCGTCGTCGTAGATCCAGCAGCCCTCGCCCCGCACCGCGAGCGGCAAGGGTCGGGCGAGCGTGCGATAGAAAACGGGCGAGTCGGGGTATTGTCGCAAGCTGTCAGCTTTCAGCTGTCAGTCGTCTGCAGCGATGAAGTTGATAACGAGTAAGAAGAACCGCCCGCCTGCCCGCCTGCCCGCCCAGACCGCCTGCCCGCCCGCCCGCCAGGAGAGTACAATTGTACACCTCCTTACGACATGACCGACCGCCCCGCGCTGGTCCGCTCCATCGGCCGCTGGAGTCTTGCGGCCCTCGTCCTGAACGGGATCATCGGTTCAGGCGTCTTCGTGCAGCCCGGCACCATCGCCGGGATGCTGGGCTGGAGCAGCCTGCTGGCCTGGGTGTTGGCCGCACTCTTTACCGCCGCGTTCATCTTCACTTTCGCCGAAGTGGCGTCGCGCTTTACCGGCGCCGGCGGCGCCTATCTCTACACCCAGGTGGCCTTCGGTCGTTTCGTCGGGCTCCAGATGGGGTGGATGACCTACTTCGTCCGCACCATCTCGGCCGCGGTCCAGGCCAATCTCTTTACGACCTATCTGGCCGAGTTCTGGCCCTGGGCCGCGACTCGGGTGGGCAACGTCGCCCTGACCACGGCCCTCATCGGCATACTGGTGACGATCAATATCCGGAGCGTGCTGTCGGGTGCGCGGGTGAGCAACGCCTTTGCGCTGGTGAAACTGACGCCGCTCCTGCTCTTCGGTGCGCTGGGCATCGCCTGGCTGCTGCTGGGCCGGGCGGTCGAGCCGGTCCAGGCGTCCAACGCTTCGGCCGCCGGCTGGCTGGGCGCGCTGTTGCTGCTGATGTTCGCCTACGGCGGTTTCGAGTCCGCACTCATTCCGCTGGCCGAGGCGAAGGACCCCCGGCGCGACGCGCCTTTTGCGCTGATCCTGGGGCTCGCCCTGGTGACACTGATCTACCTCGCCGCGCAGCTCACCGTCCTCACCACGCTCACCGATCCGACCGCCACCAACCGTCCGCTGGCGGCCTCGGCCCGGGTGATGCTCGGTGATCCGGGGGCGCTCGCCATCACCGCCGTGGCCCTGCTGTCGGTGACCGGCTGGCTCGCGAGCAACCTGCTCAACGTTCCCCGCCTCACGATGGCAATGGCCGAACGGGGCGAAATGCCGAAGATTTTCGGCCGGATCCACCCGGTGTTCCGGACGCCCTGGTTCTCCATTCTTGCCTTCGGGGTCGTCTCCTGGATCCTGGCACTCCAGGCGGGACTGCTCCAGAACATCAGCCTGGCGGCGGTCTCACGGCTCTTCACCTATGGACTGGTATGCGCCGCCCTCCCGCAGCTCCGGCGGATGGAAGCAAGGGGTGATCCGGCAGCCGGGGAGGCGCGCTTCCGGGTGACCGGCGGTGTGGTGCTCGGAATCGTGGGTGTCCTCATTTCCCTGGTGCTCGGATCGCGGATGAACCTCCGGGAGGCAGCGACCCTGGCCGTAGTGGTGGTTATCGCGACGGTTCACTGGCTGGTGTTGCGGCGCCGGGAGCCCACCGGGGTCTCTTGAGAGCCTGAAATCCCAGCCACAGCCGTACTCGCCGGACGTTCGCGAAGGAGTACGCCATGCCGCTCGATC
>DASTEX010000668.1:0-11901 GCA_035709185.1 Gemmatimonadales bacterium | reverse complement strand
GAGTCCGAAGAGGCGCTCCTTGAGGATCGGGTCGCTTCCGTTCCACAGCGCCAGCGCCAGGCAGAGCCGGCCCTGGTCGTCGCTGATGCCGAGCAGGCCGTCCTCGCCCCACCGGTAGGCGCGGCTCCGGGCGTGGTCGTGAGGGAAATACGACCAGCAATCGCCGCTGGCGGAGTAGTCTTCTCGCACCGTGCCCCACTGCCGGTCCGCCAGGTACGGGCCCCAGCGCTTCCAGGGCACCCCCCGGCGCGCCTGGTCCAGTCGGTCGTGTTCAGCGCTGCGAAGTGGCATGGCGGCTCCTTCTCGGCTGTCAGCGATCAGCTATCAGCTATCAGCCATCAGCGGTTGGTCGGTCGGTGAGTGCGCCGGGACTGAATGACTGGATGGCGAAGGGAGTTCCCCTCCCCTGCTTCCAGCTTACTCTTTCGGGTTGGGAACCTGCGCCGCTGGAGGGTCGTTATCAGCGTGGAAGGTGTCTTAGTCCTCAGCCCAGGATGGGAGTGCCGATGTCAACAAGCGCCAAGATTGCGAGTTGGATCGCCCAGCTGGTGGCCGCTGCCATCCTGGGACAGACCCTCTTCTTCAAGTTCACCGGCGCCACGGAGTCGAAGTACATCTTCTCCCGCCTGGGAGTCGAGCCCTGGGGTAGGATCGGGACCGGGGTCCTTGAGTTGATCGCGGTATTTCTGCTCCTCACCCCCCGCACCGCAGTCTATGGCGCGGTACTGGCGCTGGGCCTCATGGGCGGGGCCATCATGACCCACCTCACCAAACTCGGGATTGAAGTTCAGGGCGACGGCGGGCTGCTCTTCATCCTGGCCGTAGTGGTGCTGATCGCCGCCCTAACGGTGGTGGCGATCCGGTTCCGGGAACTGCCGATCCTGGCCCGCCAGTCAGCGATCTAGCGATCTGGCGAGTTGCCGATCTGGCGATTGCGGCGGACGGCACGTCGTCAAACCGCTGCATCGCTAAATTCCCGTGGGGCGGCTCTCCTGCCGCTGGCCTTCTACCACGGTGACGACATGCGATCCACTCTGCCAACCCTTGCGGCCCTGATCGCCGCAATCACGCTACAATTCGCCGCCACCAGACCGCTTCAGGGTCAGATCACGGCGGCAGAGTACGCCGCCCGTCGTGATTCCCTGGCGGCCCGCGTCGGCAACGGCGTCGTGCTGGCGTTCGGCGGGGTGACCCCGCTGACCGATTTCGGCCCCTTCTTCCAGCTTCCGGGCTTCCGATACCTGACCGGCTACGAGTATGCCGACGCGGCGCTTGTGATGGTGGTGCAGGAAGGCCGCGGCAGCGCCACGTTGTTCGTCAAGCGGACCGCCCCGCGCCGGTCGCTGTACTACGGGCAGGAGCCGGATTCGGCCGCGCTGGCGCGGGAGCTCAGGCTGGCATCACGCCCCATCGACCAGATCCAGGCGGTCACCGACTCCCTGCTCCGCGCCGGGAGTGGTCCCCTGTTCGAGCTGCGCGACTTTGCCGCGGCCGACTTCGCCACCGAGGATTCCCTCACCCGCGGCGGTCAGTTCGTGAAGGCATTGGCGGCGCGCCATCCCGGGCTGGAGGTCCGCGACGCCCACCCGATCGTGGACCAGCTGCGGGCCCGGAAGAGTCCCGCCGAGCTGGCGCTGATCCGCCGAGCGGCGGAGATCTCCGCCGAAGGTCACCTGGAGCTGATGCGCCGGATCGAGCCCGGCATGCACGAATACGATCTCCAGGCAATCCTGGACTACACCTTCCGCCGCGCCGGCGCGGAACGGCCGGCGTACGGCGCCATCGTCGGCTCCGGGCCGCTATCGCTCCAGCTCCATTACATGAAGAACCGACGGGCGATCCAGCCGGGCGAAGTGGTGGTGATCGACGCCGGAGCGGAGTACCGGGGCTACACGGCCGATGTCACCCGCACGCTCCCGCTGAACGGCACCTATACGCCGGAACAGCGCGCGATCTATCAGGTGGCCCGTGATGCGCAGGCAGCCGCCGAGAGGAACTCGCAGGCCGGAATGTCGATGGCGGCGGCCCGGGACAGCGCCACCGCCGTGACGGCGCGGGGGCTGGCCCGGCTGGGGCTGATCGAGTCGGAGGAGGCGGTGCTGGATTTCCCGTGGAACGTGGACTGCAACTCCCGGCTGCTCGCCTGCGGCCAGGTGACCCTGTTCACCATCCATGGCATCACCCACGGCATCGGTCTCGAGGTCCACGATCCGATCCAGGCCTACGAGGACCGGATCTTCAAGCCGGGGGACGCCTTCGTCATTGAACCGGGGATCTACATCAGCCCGACGCTGCTGGACCTGCTGCCCGACACGCCGCGGAACCGCGCCTTCATCACGAAGGTACGCCAGAAGGTCCAGCAGTATGCCAACATCGGAGTGCGGATCGAGGATTCGTACGTGCTCACGGAGCGCGGGCTCGAGCGTATCAGTCTGGCACCCCGCGAAATCGACGAAATCGAAACCCTGATCCGGCGGCGATCGCCGGTGCCGTAGCACACGGCGGGGCCACCGGCTCAATCGGGCCGGGTCTTCACCACCACCACGGTCACGTTGTCGGTTCCGCCCCCGGCGAGAGCCAGCTCCACCAGGGTGCGACAGGCGGGCTCCGAGCCGGAGGATTCTCCCAGAACCCGGGTGATCTCCTCATCGGACACGTGCTTGTAGAGTCCGTCGGTACACAGAAGCACGCTGTCGCCCGGATCGAGATCGACCAGCCCGATCACCGGGGTAATGTCGGAGCCGCCGACGGCGCTCGAAAGGTTTCCACTGGCAGGGGCCCGGGCCGCCTGCTCCTCCGACCACGCCCCCAGCGCCACCATGTACTCGCCGAAGGTCTGATCCCGGGTCAGCTGGCGCAGTCGGCCGCCCCGGTGGACGTAGGCCCGGCTGTCCCCTACATGCATCAGGTAGGCACGGGGCCACACCAGCAGTAGCAGCGTCAGGGTCGTCGCCGGGACCCGGTCCCCCCGGCCGAACTCCTCCAGCAGGCCTTCATGCACCGCCCGCACGGTCTGCTCCAGCCGGGTCAGCAAGTCATGTTCGCCCGCGACGTCGAGCCCATGAAAGCACCCGGCCGTGCGACCGACATAGTCGAGCAGGCCGGCGATGGTGCGTTCGCTGGCAACGTCGCCCTCGGGCCTGCCGCCCACTCCGTCGGCGACCGCCAGGAGGTGACACTCGGTGGCGCCGAACCGGTGAGCCAGTACGTCGTCCGGCACGTTGGAGTGCCGGATGGCCACCGACTTCTGGACCGCGGCAACGACGAAGTAGTCCTGATTGGCGGTGCGGACTTTTCCCCGGTCGCTCAGCCCGCAAGCGTCAATGATCACAGAGGGTGCGGCGGCGATTTCAGGCATGGTCCGGCTCCCGGGCAGCCAGCGTGGCATCGGCCAGCCAGTGGAAGGCCGACTCCACGCCGTCCCCCGTCTTGGCGCTGGTGCGGATCAGGTGCACTCCGCGGGCAGAGACCGTCTGCTCGTCCGAGGACGACAGCTTCCACTGGTCGGCCAGGTCGGTCTTGTTCAAGGCGACCACGGCGGGAACCTCTCCCAGCTGTTCCGTGACCTGATCGCGAATCTCAAACATCTGCTCGAAGGTTTCGCGCCGGGTTCCATCCACCACGTAGATCAGTCCGTGGGCACCCCGCAAATAGCTGGGATTGATGTCGCGCTCCTGCTCCTTGCCTTCGACATCCCAGAGCATGAGCATCACCGGCTGACCGCCGACCTGAACCTCCTTGCGATCGATCTTGACCCCCACCGTGCTCAGATAGCGGACAGAGAAAACGGAGTGGACGAATTGCTGGACCAGGCAGGTCTTGCCTGTACCGAACGCGCCAACCATGCAGATCTTCTTCTGCAGCATCACCGCCTCCTCTGCCCTTCCGGGCCGCCATCCACCACCACTTCAAACGAAACGCTGCGGTTGATTCGGGCCCGCTCCAGCGAATCGGGCCCCGGCAGGGGACGCGACGTCGCGACCGCATCGGCGACCAGCAGCGCCGGCGCCACCCCCGCACGGGCGAGCTGCCGGACCACCTGGTCGACCCGCCATTGCGACAGTGCCTGATTGGTTTCCGCCGAACCGGTCGGATCGGTCCGGCCCACCACCCGGAGTCGAGCGGACGTGCCTAACAGCGCCAGCTCGTCGGCCAGCCGGCGCCACCATCCGGCGTCGCGACTGACCTGGGCCTCGGCCGCGGCCGAGAGCCGGAAGGAGCCGGGTTCGAAGAGGATCCGCCCGGACTCGATGGCGCGTTTGAGGGAGTCCAGTCCGGGCGGAAGCACCGGCTGGATGGCCGTCAGGTCCCACCGCGAGACGCCCGGCGGGACTCCCGCTCCCCGGATCCGGGCCATCCAATCGAGCGGACCGGAACCGCCGAAGACCAGCGTGTCTCCCCGCAGACTCAGGGTGACGGAAGCCGGCACGGAGAGCGATCGCCGGGCCCGTTCGAGGATCATGGCGGAATCGAGGGATAGATACGGCTCCCACCGGCCGCTCAGGTTGCCGGGAAGGAGTCCTGAGCCCGCCAGCACCACCGCCGGATCGCGCGCCACGGGGTCCCTGAGTCCCGAGAACCGCCACTCGCCCCAGCTGCGGTCCGCTTCCACGACCACCAGCCCGGGCTCGGCCTGCAGCGCCCGGAGGGCGCGGTCCCAGCGGAGCCGAGACCGGATGCCCAGGCCGGCGAGCACCAGGGCGAGCGCGGCCAGCGGCACCACCCAGCGAAGCCACACGCGCTGGCGCCGCTCGCCGGACCGGTGGGTCGTGAGCGCGGTCTCCAGGCATTCGGCCAGCAGCGGCCCGGCCGATTCGAACCCGGAAGCATCCCCGGTGAATTCGGCCAGCGGCGCAGCGTATTCCAGATGCACCGTTTCCAGCGTCTGTTGCAATCGGGTGGTGAAGGAAGCCGGCGCCTGGCCCCGGATGACTGCGGCGAGCAATGCGGCGGGACCAGCCTCCACCTGCACGGTGTGGTCTCCCACCGAGAAGGTCCGCAGGGTAGCTCCCTCACCGGGACGAAACGAGTCCCGGACAAAGTCCTGGATCGCGGTCAGCATGCTGGAGATCAGGTCCGCCTCGGGCACCTTGAGACCCTGGGCGGTGACGTGCGCCAGCAGCAAACCGGTCTCCGCGTGGATCAGAAAGACCTGCTCCACCCGGTACACCAGGGCATGCTTGAGGACGATCTCGCCGTAGGGGACCCCGGTGCGCCAGGCTTCGATTCGCCATCGCAGGCCCTGGAGCGACAGGCTGTGCTCCACGGCACTGTTGATCGATCGCACCATGGCGGCAAGGGCCTCGGCGATCGCCTTCCGGATGGCCGGCCCCAGCACCGGGAAGATTGCCGTGGCGATTTCACGAGGATTCCGTCGGACCGATTCGCGGATAGCCGTCTGCATCGTGGGCGCGAGCGCACGGCCCAGCTGCCGGTCGCGACTGGTGCGGAGCGCGACGGCGGCGGGGAGGTGTTCGGCCAGTTCTTCCGGCGTGATGGCCAGCTTTTCGACCCTGGCCGACAACTCCCGGAGCCCCCGCTGCTCGGGCCCGACCAGCAGGCGCCGGAGGGCGCTGAATTCCGAAGCCGCCTCCGGGCCGTTGGTCCTCGGGTCCGAGGGGGCCGAGGTCCTCGCGTCCGGCTGCTCCAGCGCGTCCGACTGCTCCAACGTCATGTCCCGCTCGCGAAAAAGGTCAGCTGCGGGAAGAACCCTTGGCAGCCGGACGCCCGTTGCCGCTGAGACGTGCGGCCATTTCCGTCAACGCCGTCGCGAGGGTCGCGGTGTCGAGCTTTTCATTCCGGAGCGCGGTGGCGGCTCGATCCAGCTGGCTGGTAACCCGCTCTCCGGTCCGGGTCAATTCGGCCGAGAGCGCCGCGCTCTGTTTCACCAGCTGGTCTCGCAGCTCGGCGTCGGCCAGCCCGGCGGTCTCTTCCAGCTTCTGGTGGCGGCGTTCGAGGTTCTTGACGGCCTCCTTGAATTCCGCTCCCAGCGTTTTGAGATCCTCGGCCCGCTTGGCCCGCTCGGCAGCGAGCCGGTCGGCCAGCGCCATGAGTTCTTTCCGGGTGGCTCCTTCGACTTCGTCGAGTTTGCGGGTCAACTCGTTGCGCAGCACCGTCTGTTCCTGCACCAGTCGCTCTTCCAGCCCGCTCAGCCGCGCATCCACCATCCGCATCTGCCCACCGAACAGAATGTCGCGGACCTGATCCAGGCTCTCCGGAGTCGGGGTCGCAGTCTCGTCGACTCCGTTTCCGGATCGGTTCCTGGTCATTGCGCTCTTCGCCATGGTACAGCCTCCTACGGGTCGAACCTGCGGATTCTCAAGATACCCCCCGGGCTTCAGCAGGGCCATGAGTCGGGGCGGCGGAAGTGGGAGTCGCCGGTAGCAATCCGGCGTTATTTTCTTTTCCGGAGGCATGATGTCGCAACCTGCGCTGCATGGGATCCACCACCTGACCGCCGTCTCGGCCAGCATCCGCGAGAATCTCCGCTTCTACACCTCCGTTCTGGGCCTGCGCCTGGTCAAGCGCAGCGTAAATCAGGACGACGTCAGCGCCTATCACCTGTTCTATGCCGATGCAGTCGGCACCCCCGGCACCGACATCACTTTTTTCGACTGGGACATGCCCCGCGAGCGCCGGGGCACCGGGAGCATCGTGCGCACCGGCTTCCGGGTTCGGGGACCCGAGGCCCTGGACTGGTGGGCGAAGCGTCTCCCGGCCCTGGGCGTCCCGATCAGCCCGATTGTTGAACGGGACGGCCGCGCCACGCTGGACTTCGAAGACTTCGAGGGCCAGCGGCTCGGCCTGGTGGATGACCAGGGCACGGGACAGCCGCCCCAGCCGTGGGACCGGAGCCCGGTGCCGCCCGAGTACCAGCTCCGGGGACTCGGCCCCATCACGCTGAGCGTCCCACGGCTCGAACCGACGGCGGCGGTGCTGACCGAAGTCATGGGACTGCACCCGGTCCGGGAGTACCCCCACCCCGACTATGCCCGGCACCCGGTCGTGGTGTTCCGGATGGAAGGAGACGGCCCGCACGCCGAGCTCCACGTGGCGGTCCAGCCCGACCTGGCACGGGCGCGGCTGGGCGCGGGCGGAGTGCATCACGTGGCCTTCCGCACCCCCGACCGGCAGGAATACGAGCAGTGGGCCGAGCGGCTGAACCGGCTGGGGATGCCTAACAGCGGGCCGGTCGACCGCTACTACTTCCGGAGCCTCTATTTCCGGGAGCCGAACGGCATCCTGTTCGAGATTGCTACCGACGGCCCCGGCTTTGCCGTCGACGAAAACCCCGCCACCCTGGGGGACCACATCGCGCTGCCGCCGTTCCTGGAGCCCCAACGGGAGGCCATCGTCGCCCACCTGAAACCGCTCGACTGACGGCCCCGCCCGGCGGGATTAAGCGATCTTCATAACGTCTGTAGACCGGCTTCAGGTTAATTCCGGCGACTGCGATAGAATATTGGGGGAATGCTGATGCGAACCCGATTACCTCTCGGAGCCCCGATGACAAGTGACCGCCGTCAGTTCCTGGAACAGATGACTCTGGGCGCGGCCGCGATTGCCGCACTCGACCTTGCGACCCCTGCGCCCCTGCCCGCCCAGGCGGCCGGTCACTGGGATCTCTCCTGGACCGGCCGGATCCGGGGGAAACGCCGCGCGGTCTTCGATGTTCCCGAAATCGAGGACGGCTTTGGCGTCTGGCGGGCGATCATCTGGAAGAAGCAGTACAGCCAGATGTTCAACTTCCCGGAATCCGCCCTGAGCATGGTCCTGATTCTGCGCCACAACGCGATCGAGCTGGCGATGAACCAGGAGTACTGGGATCGGTACGACATCGGTTCCGATAAGGGGGTGAAAGACCCGGTCAGTGGCGAGCCCACCAAGCGGAACCCCGTGATCGAGCGCACCGGAGCACATGCCCTGCCGGAGCAGTTCGGCGACTTCACGCTCGAATCCTTCCTGGAAGGCGGCGGCATCGTGCTGGGCTGCGCTCTGGCGTTCAACGATGAAGTCGACCGGATCGCCGAGAAGGACAAGGTGGACATGCAGGAGGCCGAGCGCCGGGCCCGCTCCATGCTGGTGAAAGGCGTGATCATGCAGCCTTCGGGGGTATTCGCGGCCACGCTGGCGCAGGAATATGGCTGCCGGTACGTGCGCGCCAGCTGAGTGCGCTTCGCGCGCTCCGGTCGAAGGCGGTCGAAGACACCGAAGGCAGTCGAAGTTGGACGAGGGGTTGGAGACAGTCCAGCAAGCCGCACCGGGGGAGAGGTGGAGCCATCTTCGACCATCTTCGACTGTCTTCGACTGTCCTCGACTGTCTTCGACTGTTTTCGACCGCCTTCGACTATCGGTTAAAGAGGAAATAGTCGTAGACCGACCGCGCAATCTGCGCGATGGTCCGCTCCTGCTGCTCCGCCTCCAGGGTGGACTCCTTCACGAATACCGCTACCACCACGTGGCCCGCACCATCGGGCAGCTCCACGATCCCGACATCGTTGGCGATCCCGAGGTTGAGCGTTCCGGTCTTGTGGGCCACCCGGGTCCCGGGCGGCAGCAGGCCCTTGAGTCGGTTCTGGCCGGTCTCGCAACGGAACATGATATCCAGCAGCAGATCGGCGCTCTGCGGCGTGAGGCCCTCTTTCCGCCAGATCTTCGCCAGCAGCCGGCTCATGCCCCGAGGGGTGGCCGTGTCCCGCCGGTCCTTGAGAAACGCCTCCCGGGCCGCCTGCCTCGAGCTGTCCGTGACCTGACGGGCCAGGGTCCGGAACATCTCCCGGTTCCATTCGCTTTCCGGCGGGAGCGCCTGAACGCCTAACGCATCGGCGATCAGCCGGATGGTAGGCCGGTCCACCGAAATGCCGCTCACGCCCAGCTGGGCCAGGCGGGCGTTCACCGCGGCCCCTCCGCCCGCGGCTTTGAGCACCAGGTCAGTGGCGCTGTTGTCCGAGATCAGGAGCATCAGCTCCACCAGGTTCCGGAGCGAGAGCACCACGCCCGGATCGTCGAACAGGCTGGTCAGCGTGCCACTGCCCGGATGCAGGTCGTACGGCTGGATCGTGATCATGCTGTCGAGCCGCACCCGGCGCTGGTCCACCAGGCTGAAGAGCTGCACGGCGATCGGGACCTTGTAGGTACTGGCCATCGGAAACGGCTCATCCCCGTTGAGGTAGAGCTCCCGTCCGCTTTCCAGGTGCAGAATTCCCACGCCCACCTTCCCGTTGGCGATCTGGCTCAGCCGGCCGAGCTCGGTCTCCAGCCGCGCCAGGCCGGGATCGGATCGCTGGGCCAGGACTGAAGTCGGGGAGGCAACGGTGAAGGCGAGGGCCACGCCCGCCAGGCGGAGCCGATTGCGAGAAGACATGAGATGCCCCATCGAATTGTTGGAGGATGTGCGGCGACCTACGGAACCAATCATCGGCCGGCCGGGCACCAGCGTCAATGCGAGCGGGTCCATCATACCTGCTTCCGGGCGTCACTGCCTGAAAGGTGTCTTCATGCTTCCTTGGGGTCTGTCTCAAGCATCCCGGGTCACATTTGAGGCAGACCGGGTTTCCCGGCACTGAACCAAAGGACCGCGTTATGCCCTGGCCCCCCATTGTTGTCGGCGTCGACCAGTCCACCGCCGGCGTTCACGCCGCTGAAACCGGTGCCATGCTCGCCGATCTCATGAGCGCTCCGTGTACTCTGGTGCACGCCTCCAGGGATGTGTGGGTCGGCGCGTCGGGAGGCGCCGGACTGCTCGACGAGGCGGCCATGACCGAACAGGTCGTCACCCACTCGCGCGCCTCGGTCCAGCGTGAGCTGATGGGGCGGATCCCCGACACCCTGCTGGATACCCTGCTGGTTCGTCCCGGACCGGTCGTGAGGGTTCTGGGCGACGTGGTGATGGAAACCGGCGCCGGCCTGCTGGTCCTTGGGGCCAAGCGTCACGGCGCCGTGGCGCGCTGGCTGGGAGGCAGCACCGCCAAGAATGCGGTCCGGGCGATGCACTGCCCCGTACTGGTTTCGACCGGGGCCAGGCTCTTCGAGCGGGTCCTGGTGGCGGTCGATCTGTCCGAAATGGCCCGTCCGGCCCTGGAGGCGGCGCAGGCCTGGGCCGGCCTGTTCAACGCAAAGCTGCGGGTACTCCACGCCGTCGAGCCGCTGCTGGTAGCCACCGAAGGTATGCCGCTGGTGGACGTTGGCATCTTCGACGCTGAAGCCGAGCGCGCCTTCGACCGGAGCGTCTGGCCCCAGGTATCCTACCCCGGCGCTGAGCGGTCGGTTCGACGGGGCTCGGCGCTGGGTGCGATCGAGGCGGAGGCGGAAGCCTGGAAACCGGACCTGATCGTGGTGGGAGCCCACGGCCGAGGCCGGGCGGAGCGGGTGTTCCTGGGAAGCGTCAGCGAAGGCATCGTAAACGCCCTGCCGGCCTCCGTGCTGGTGGTCAGGACGTAGCATCAGTTCGCATCGGGTCTGCCGCTTTAGGGCGGCTCGGGCGTCATTCAGGGGGTGAAGACCATACTCCTTTGCCTGCTGGCGGTACTGCTCGCCGCGGCCTGTGGCCCGGAGCCGGCCCCCGTCCGCTCCGCCGCCTCCCTCGATTCGGCCGAAACGGCCCCTCCCACGCCGGAAACCGGCCTCGTCATTTCGTTCCCCCGCGTGGCTGCTGCAATTCGCAGCGGGATCCAGAGCGGTCGGGCGCAGTTTCTGGAGCGGTCGAACCTGGCCGCGGACCGGACCTGGCTGAACCGGTTGTACAACCCCGAGACCTATGCACCCCTCTGGGTGAACGTGGCGGGACAACCGACCATGGCTGCGCGGGACGCGATCGCGGCCATGCAGAGCGCCACCGAGGAAGGGCTCGATTCGCTCGATTACAGCGCAGCCCGGCTGGCCGAGGCGGCGGCGGCGATCGACTCCGTGAAGAACCCCGACCCGGACTTCGTCGGCGGCTTCGACCTGGCGCTGAGCACCGCCTTTCTGCGGTATGTTCGGCATCTGCACAGCGGCCGGGTCGTGCCCACGGAGATCGGGTTTCAGCTCCGGCTGCCGGAAGATCGGCATGATGTGCCGGCGATGATCCGTACGGCACTGGCCGACGGGACTGTTCCTCAGCTGGTCCTGAGCCAGCGTCCACCCCTGGTGCAGTACACCCGGGTGAAGGAGACCCTGGCCCGGTATCGTCCGCTGGCGGACAGCATCAGCGATCCGGTCCCGGACGTGAAGGCCGCGGTAAAGCCGGGTGAGGCCTGGGCCGGCACCGCCGCGCTCCGGCGCCGGCTGGCGCTGTTAGGCGACCTGACCGGGGGCCGGGAGGCGCCGGCTGCATCCGATACCGGCACGGAGGGGGAGGGCGTCCCGCTCACCGGCGCGCCCGAGAAGTATGAGGGCGCGCTGGTGGAAGGGGTGAAACGCTTCCAGGACCGACATGGCCTGGCGGCGGACGGCGTCATCGGGCGAGGCACCATTGCCGCGTTGAACGTGCCGATCCGGCGCCGGGTGGCCCAACTCGAGCTTTCGATGGAACGGCTGCGCTGGCTTCCCGACCTGACCGGCGAGCGTTTCATTCTGGTGAATATCCCGACCTTCCAGCTCTGGGCCTGGGATTCGCTCGGTGCCGAGGAGATTCCCTCGCTCACCATGCATGTCATCGTGGGCCAGAAGGCCCTCAGCATGCAGACGCCGATCCTGGAGGAGCGGATGGAGTTTGTGATCTTCCGGCCCTACTGGAACGTGCCGCCGGGTATCCTCCGCAACGAGGTCCTGCCCGCGCTCCAGCAAAACCCGGATTATCTTCGCCGGAATGACATGGAAATCGTCCAGGGCCAGGGAGACGATGCCAAGGCCGTGCCCCTGGACGACGACGCGTTGGAGCTGCTGGAGCGGGGACAACTTCGGGTCCGGCAGCGTCCTGGA
>DASTEX010000667.1:0-2030 GCA_035709185.1 Gemmatimonadales bacterium | reverse complement strand
GAACGGCACCCGGCACCCTGAACGGCACCCGGCACCCTGAACGGCACCCGGCACCCTCAACGGCACCCGGCACGCGGTACCCGGCACCCCCAAACAAAATCGCCCGGGCCAGAACGGCCGGCGGGCGGCGCGTTTTAGCTGGTTGTTTAACGTGGCCGCAAGCAGCGCAAATCACCACGACGTCAGTTGTTGTCCCAACTTACCCAGACCCGGGGCGTGATGCCAACCCGGGCCGGTGCCTCAGCCCGATCCCAGCAACGCGCCGGTTGCCTGTTCTACGGTCACCCCGGTTATGGTGACCGTCTTCTGCCGCGAGGCCGCGCCCGAGTCGAGCGAGACCTGCCGGGCCGGTACCTTGAGTTGGGCCGCAAGGAACCGGACCAGCTCGTCGTTCGCCGCCCCTTCGACCGGCGGCGCCGCCAGCCGGATCTTGATCGCCTCGCCGTGTATTCCCACTGCTTCGCTGCGTGCGGCGCGAGGCTGCACGTGGATCCGGATCCGAACGCCGCCGCTGGTGGCCGTGATCGGCCCGGCGCCGCCCGGGCGCACGGTCAGTTGACCATTCCGAACACGAGCGCGCGAGCCACCAGCACCACCACATAAGCCACCAGTGGACTCAGATCGATCAGGCCCACGGGCGGAAGCCGCCGCTGAATCGGTTCGACCAGCCAATCGGTCGCCAGATAGAACGGGCGCATCCAGCGGTGGTGGCGTCCCGCGCCCAGCCAGCTCCCGATGACCCGGACCACGATCGAGAGCAGCAGCAGATTGAACGCCAGCTCCAGGACCAGGCGCAGCCAGCCCAACGGCCCCCCGCGCGCGACCGCCGCCATCGCGACGATGGTTCGGATGAGCCATCGTCCGACGCTGATCAGCACGATCCCGGCCACCACGACTATCGCGAGCAGCCAGTAGGGTCCTTCCTGGGGATTCCGTCCCTGGCGAACCAGCATCCGTTCCAGCGGGTGCAGCACCGGATCGCTGAGACGCCGGACGCCGGTGGGCCAGAAGCCGAACGGCGCGATATGCCCTTCGCGCACCAGCCAGTGGGTCAGCGCGACCAGGCTGGCGGCCGCGAACGCCGCCAGCACCAGGCCCCGAAGTATGGAATCGATGAGAAGAGCGATGCCGCTCACGATCAGGCGGCGGAGTCGGCCGGGTTGAGCCGCTTCTCCAGCAGATGCCAGGTTCTTCCGCCAATGTAGTCGGAACGGGTAGCGACCCGGCGCCAGCCCAGCGCGGCGAGCAGCGGCTCGAGCGAAAGCTGGTCGGTCCAGAACTCCACCATATGTGCCCCGTCGTCCACAGCGTGACGCTCGAAGGCTTCGAGCAGACGCAGGGCATGTCCCTGGCCCCGTTCGGAGGGAACCACGCCCACGTCGATGACGGTCGCCACTCCGCCCCGCACTCCGAACCGCAGTCCACCTATCCACTCGCCGATCTCGTCGGTGAGCACCAGGTGGTACTCCGCCAGGGCAGCGTAACCTGTATCCGGATCGTTGGATGTGAGATCGGACAGCCAGGCAGCGAAGTCCTCGCCGTCTCGCATCTCGCGGATCTTCAGGTCACGATCAGGCTGCACCATACCCATAGGATTCAACTCCCCCATTCCTGCCGGGGTTCCCATTCCGGACCCGAACTCAGCGCCGCCGGCAGCTGCTGCTGGCCGGGGGCTTGTTGTTACAGGCGATCGCATCGTCCATGCCAAAGGTGACGGGACCGCAGGCCGTGCTTCGGGCAGTCTCGGCGGCCGCGGCCTCGGAGGGACCGGAGGCGGTGGCGCAGTTCTCCCTACCGTTAAACTGGACACAGACTTGGCACTCTACCCCCTGGGACCTGACGGTAGACCAGGCCAGGAAGGCGATAAAGCCCAGAATAACGACAATCGTGATGATTCGGTTGCGGATGGCTGACATAGGCGCTTGCGGATGGACAGGAGGTCAGGAATCCCGCACGCTCTCCGCCATCCACTGAAGGTACGTGGGGGCGACGGCGGTGATGGGTACTGCCAGAATTTCCGGCACCTGGTA
>DASTEX010000666.1:0-4233 GCA_035709185.1 Gemmatimonadales bacterium | reverse complement strand
TGGGGCCGGAGAGCACCACGAAGCGCCGGCCGGGCAGCGTTTCCTGCACTACGCCCGACATGAAGGTGAGGGAATCGAGCTCGATCCCCTTGCTCGCATTCACCAGCACCGCGTTTCGCGGTATCGCCGGTTCGAGCCGCCCCAGAACCGATCGTACCGCATGGCTGGGCGTTGCGTTCACCACCACGCCGCTGTCCTTCACCGCCGCGCCGGCATCGGTGGTGGCCTGGAGCGTGTCCACCAGCCGGTGGCCCGGCAGATGGGCCTCATTGGCGTGCCCGGCGGTGATCTCCCGCACCACCGCCGGGTCGCGGGCCCAGAGACAGACCGGCTCGCCTCCGCGCGCGAGGTGGTCCGCCAGCGCGGTGCCCCACGCGCCGCCACCGAGCACGGCGATCTTCACGTGGCGGCGGGCCGGCCGAACCGGTGCTCGGTACCGGCCATCAGGCGTTTGATGTTGGCCCGGTGCAGCACGATGATCATGAGCGCGAGCAGCCCGAACACCCACACCACATCCCGCCGCTCGGGATGCAGCAGCCACACCGCCAGCGGCAGTGCGGCCGCGGCGACAATGCTGCCGAGCGAGACGTAACCGGTCAGCCGCACGATCAAGCCCCAGAGCGCCGCCGACGCCAGCACCGCCCAGGGCGCGAACCCGAGCATCACTCCGGCGCCGGTGGCCACACCCTTCCCGCCCTTGAACTTCACGAACACCGAGAACACGTGGCCCAGCACGGCGGTGATGCCTAACAGCGCTGCCAGCAGCGGTCCCCCTCCCGCCTCCGGCGCGAACACCAGCACCGGGATGGCGCCCTTGGCCACGTCGATGATGGCCGCCGGGATGGCCCACTTCCAGCCCAGCTGCCGGTAGAGGTTGGTGGCGCCCAGGTTGCCGCTGCCGAGCTCCCGCAGGTCCTTCCCGGTGACCAGCTTCACCACCAGCCAGCTGGTGGGGATCGAGCCGAGGAAATACGCGGCGACGAACCACGGGACCAGATTCACCGCCGGGCGTCTCCCCGGGTCCTGGCGTGGGTGCTGGCGCCCCGGCTGGTAAACCGGACTCGCACCGGCGAGCCCTGGAACGCCCAGGCCCTTCGGAACCCGTGCACCAGGTACCGCTGGTATGACTCGGGAACATCGTGCGGCCGGTTGCTCACGATGGCAAAGGTGGGCGGCGCGGTCCCGATCTGTGAGGCGTACAGCAGCTTGACTTCCTCTCCCGGCTTCTGGGGCGGCATCTGCCGGTCCACCAGCTCCTGGAGCACCCGGTTTACCTCGGACGTCTTGATCCGCACCTGCCGGGCTTCCGCCACCTCGACGATCAGGTCGAACAGCTTCCGGACCCGCTGTCCGGTCAGCGCCGATACGTAGAGGAACGGCACGTACTGGAGGAACGGTACCCGCTCGATCAGCGAGGCCTGGCCCCGCTCCGCGGTGTTGGAGTCCTTCTCCGGAATCAGGTCCCACTTGTTCACCGCGATGATCAGCGCGGCTCCCTCGTCCCACGCCTGGGTGGCAACCCGGAGGTCCTGGGTGTGCATCCCGTCCACCGCGTCCACCACCAGCACGCAGACGTCGGCCCGCTCCATCGCCTGCTGGGTCCGCAGGGTGGAATAGAACTCGACGTCCTCCTCGACCCGCGAACGCTTCCGGAGCCCGGCGGTGTCGATGAACACCAGCGTCTTGCCGTGCCAGGTGACCGGCGTGTCGACGGCGTCCCGGGTGGTGCCCGACTGGGGCGACACGACGTACCGCTCCTGGCCCAGCAGCTTGTTGGCGAGGGAGCTCTTGCCGACGTTGGGCCGGCCGACGATCGCCACGCGAATGGCGTCCTGGTCTTCCTCTTCCGCGGGCTGGGGCAGGCGCTCGACGATCGCGTCCAGCAGATCGCCGCTCTGCTTGCCGATGGCGGCCGAGACGCCGAGTGGATCGCCCAGTCCCAGGCGGTAGAACTCGGCCAGCGCCGCGTCGTCCGGCAGATTGTCGAGCTTGTTCACCGCCACCAGCACCGGCCGCCGGGTCCGCCGCAGCCGCTGGGCGATGGCCTGGTCCACTGGGTGAATGCCGCTCTTCCCGTCCACCACGAACAGGACCAGGTCGGCCTGCTCCAGGGCCAGCTCCACCTGCTGCGCGATCGCCCGGTCCATCGAATCTTCGGAACCGGGAACCAGGCCGCCCGTATCGATCAGCCAGAACCGGCGTCCCGCCCACTCGGCACTCCCGAAGTGACGGTCCCGGGTGGTTCCCGCGTGCTCCGACACGATGGCGGGCCGCCCGCCCAGAATGCGGTTGAAGAGGGTGCTCTTCCCCACGTTGGGCCGCCCCACGATCGCGACGGTGGGCCGGCTCATGCGGGCACCGCTTCGGCTGCGTCCACGAACGTCTTCGACAGCCGGAGCGGTACCGGCACCTCGGCGGTCAGGGTCTCGAAGGAGAGATCGTCGATGAAGCTTCCCGAGTCGTTCACCGCTTCTCCCGGGAGCAGCGCCAGGTCGAGGTCGCTCCGGCCGCGCAGCGCCTCGAGAAAGGCGCGACCCGGCAGGAGTCCCGCCGTGGTGACTCGGGGACCGAACAGCGAGTTCTCCAGCACGATGAGCTCGAAAGTGGCCCCCGTGGCTTGCTTGAGGGTCGCGAGCACCTCCGGCATGAGCAGCCCCATGCTCGCGCCGGTGCAGACCCCGATCCGGAGTCCTTCCCAGCCGGCGAGCTCGGCCGCACCGTCCCGGACCGCCTGCTGGAGCCACCGGACCGACCCCACCCCGTTCTCGACCTGCTCGAACCCTTCGTACGCCTCGGGGGGCGGCAGGGGCAGCTCGGCCCGGAGGTACAGCTCGTCGGCGCCGTAGGCCCAGTGAGCCCCCCGCTCGGCCAGCGCCCGGGCGGTCCACTGCTCCACCTCGCGCACGGCAGCCCGGCATTCGTCGCGGGTCGGCTCCCGCACCCGGTCGTGCCGGCTGAACTCGGTGAGCCCGACCGGGACCACCGAGACGTTGAGCACCACTTCGCCCAGCGAATAGAGATCGGTGAGCGTCCGGGTGAGCACCGCACCATCGTTCACCCCGGGCGACATCACGATCTGGGTGTGAAAGGTGATCCCGTGGGATGCGAAGTACCGGAGCTGCTCCATGATGTCCGGGGCGGTCGGGTTCCGGAGCAGCCAGCGGCGGATCACCGGATCGGTTGCGTGCACCGAGACATAGAGCGGTGACAGCCGGTACTCCACGATCCGTTTGATGTCTCGATCCTTGAGATTGGTCAGGGTGGCGAAGTTGCCGTAGCGGAAGGACAACCGGTAATCATCGTCCCGGATGTACAGTACCTCCCGCAGGCCTTCGGGCAGCCCGTCGACGAAGCAGAAGTCACAGCGGTTGGCACAGCGGCGGATCCGGGGCGGTTCGAGCGCCACACCGAGCGGCTGGTACGCCGGGCGCTCGATATCGAACTCGATTTCCTCCCCGCCCGGCTGGCGAACGTGGAGCAGGAAGGCGTCGTCGGCGGTGAGAAACTCCCAGTCGAGAAAGTCCTCCAGCTCCCGGCCGTTCACCGAAAGCAGCTGGGTGCCGGGAAGGATCCCGAGCTCCTGGGCGATGGAGCCATCTTCGACCGCAGTGACTGTGATCATAAACCAGCGGGAAACATGGGTCTATCGCGCTGATTTATCAAGACTTAGCACTTCTGAAATTACGTTGTTTGTGAGGGCGGGTCTCCCACCTTACTCTTTGTCCAGACGCGTCTTCCATCGCTGGAGCTTCTTACGGTAGGACCAGTGCTCCACCTCCAGGTAGTGCCGGGTGGAGTTGGCGTAGCGGATCCCGTTGCCGAGATCCTCGGCGCCCAGAGCCTTCCGACGCCGCAACCGTTCAGCCGCCGGCTGCCCCAGCCGCGCGGCTCGCGCATACCTCGCTGCGAGCAGGGTCTGCCAGTGCACCAGCCCGAACTGCCCGCTGTCAGGCTGGATCAGGCCGGCGAAGAACAGCGTGTCGTAGCGGGGGTGGAACACATTCAAATAGAACCGCGGGCGCCCGTCCTGGAGATCCAGGTCACGCTGGTCGAGAAACGGGAAGCGGATCCGGTAACCGGTGGCCCAGACGATGACGTCTACCTCGTCGCGGGTCCCATCCACGAAGGTCACCGTCCTGCCGTCCAGACGGGCCACGTCGGGCCGGGGCTTGATGTCGCCCTGCCTCACGTAATACGGCAGCAACGAGTTCACGATCGGATGGCTTTCGAAGA
>DASTEX010000665.1:0-2810 GCA_035709185.1 Gemmatimonadales bacterium | reverse complement strand
GGCAGCAACGGTGCGATCCGAGGAGCCGGCGAAGCCGGAGGAGCCGGAGGAGCCGGCAGACGCATAGGTTTTCGAGAAGCGGTACATTAGGATCACTTTTACGACCAGGCTTCTAACCACAGTTCTGTAGTTCGAAAGATTAAAAGGAGGAATACATGCTTAAGCGGCCCAAGCTCAGCAAGCGTGAGGATGCTTCGAGCGCCCCGGCGTCGTCAGGTGGAGGCTCGGCAACCCCGCCCCCGCTCCCGCGCACCGGTGGCTCAGGTATCTCCACGGCAGCACTCGCAGCTGCACTCGGCAACAGCTACACCGCGCCATCCGGCATCGGCAGCGGCGGCGGCGGCGGCGGTTCTGCAGCCAACGGCATCTCGACCGCCGCCCTGGGCAACGCCCTGAGCGGCGGCGGCACCTCGGCAGGCAACCGGTCGGTTCCCTCCAGCCGGCACACCTCCTACCCGCTCCCCGGCGACCTCACCGGTCTGCCGGCCCGTGCAGGCACCCGTACCGGTCCCCGGACCACCTCCTACCGGATTCCCCTGCAGCGTGGTGGACAGAGCAACGTCTACGACACCGTTAACTAGCTAAACCTCACCCCGGGCGCAGGAGAAATCCTGCGCCCGTGGTATGTCCGGAATTTCCCGCAAGCCAAGACGTTGAGTGGAATTTGAGATGGACGACGCAGCTTCCCCCACCAATCAACTTCCCGAAGAAGCCTCCCCCTACCTGAGGCGCCTGGCCGGCCAGCAGGTGCACTGGCTCCCCTGGGGCGAAGAGGCTTTTCGCCGGGCCGTGGATGCGAACAGGCCCCTTTTGATCTCCGTCGGGTACGCCGCCTCGCACCAGTGTCGCTCGGCAGACTCCTTTTACGACGACCCCGACCTCGCCGAGCTCGTGAACGCAGAGTTCGTCGGCGTAAAGGTCGACCGGATCGAGCATCCGGAGGTGGACGCCTACATCGGCGAGCTGGCGCGGGCGCTGGGGAACCCCGTCGAGTACCCGCTGACCGTCTTCCTCACCCCGGAGGGGGCGCCGTTCGGTGCCCGGCCCCCGGTCCTGGGCGACAGCGTCGCGGACTTCACCGAGTCCATCCGCCGGGCCGCCGGAGAGTGGAAGCAGGATCCCGATGAAACCCGCCGCCGGGCGAGCGCCACGGTGGAGCAGCTGCGCCGGTCGGCTGCGGGGGCGGTGAAGAACGAGGGGGTCGGGCCGGCCCTGCTCCAGCAGGCGGTTTTCGGCATTCAGTCCGCTTTCGATGACGTCAACGGCGGATTCGGAGAGGCGCCCCGGCCCGTCCACACCCCCGCGATTGAGTTCATGCTCCGGACCGGCGCCCGCGGAGTCGCCCGGGCGGCGACGGTGGCCGACTCCACCCTCAGCCGCATGGCCAAGGGGGGCATCTACGACCAGATCGGCGGGGGGTTCCACCACCTGTCGGTCGACCGGGCGTGGCGCGTGCCCCGCTTCGAAAAGCTTCTCATCGACAACGCCCTCCTCGTCCGCAGCTACCTTCATGCCTGGCAGCTGGGCAAGGACGAGTCGTTCAGCCGCGTCGCCCTGGAAACCGTGGAGTACCTGCTGCGAGACCTGGCCAACCCCGCCGGAGCTTTCTACGCCGGGGAGTCCGCCACCGGTGACGGCCGGGAGGGCGGTTTCTACACCTGGCAGTCCGACGAATTTACGATGGTGGCCCCCGACGCGCTAGAGGCGTACGGCGTCACCAAGGCCGGCCAGTTCAAGGGGCGCAACGTCCTAAGCCTGGCCGCCGATGCGCATCCGGGCGCCGCCAAGGCCGCCCTGCTCAAACGCAGACGGGTGAGGACCCGGCCCGAGAGGGACGAGCAGATCCTGACCTCCTGGAACGGGCTCGCCATCGCTGCGCTGGCGGAGGCGGGCGCTGCGCTGGACCGGCCGGACCTGTTGGAGGCGGCTCGCCGGACGGCCACCGCCATCCTGCAACGCAACCGCCACGGCTCCGGCAGGTTGTGGCACCTCAATCCGCCCGGCGGCCCAGCCGTCCCCGGCCTGCTGGAGGACTACGCCTATCTCGCGGAGGGTCTGTACACCCTCTGGGAAACCACCTTCGAGCCCGAGTGGATCACCTCCTGCCAAGAGATCGTCCGCAAGATGATCGACGAGTTCTGGGACGACGGCACCGGCGGGCTGTTCACCGCCCCGGCCGATCCGGGCTCGGTCCTGCCCCGCCGCAAGGACGCCCGGGACGGCCTGGGCCCCTCACCCGCGGCGGTCGCCTCCATACTGATCGGAAAACTGGCGGTTCTGACCGGGAACCGGGACTACGGGACCAAATCCGCTGCCATCGTCGAGGACGCCCTTGGTTCCCTTCAGGACGGGCACCTGAATTCGGCGGGAATGTTCTCGGCGGTCGACGCCCTGCTGGCCAGCCCGGTCGAGATCGTCGTACTCGGCTCCGCCACCGACCGGAGGACCCGGGACCTGCGGAAGCAGATATGGATGCGGTACCTGCCGAACAAGGTCTGCGCCGGGGCGCCGCCACTGATACCGTTCCCGATCCTCGAGGGCAGGGAGCCGGTGGGCGACGCGCCCACCGTGCACATCTCGCGGGCCGGCACGCGCAAGCCGCCCATAGTCAACCCGGAAGACTTCGAAGCCGCGCTGAAATTCTGGACCAGCCCGACCGACCGGCAGGTTGCCCGGGTGAACGACCTGATCGGCAACGCCCTGCAGCGAAGGTACTTCTTCGACAACCTCCAGAACCCGGCGTGGATCGAGCCTCTGCGGGACGCCGGTCTGTTCGAGGCGCCCCCGGAGCCGATCGTGGACCTGGAGGA
>DASTEX010000664.1:0-4333 GCA_035709185.1 Gemmatimonadales bacterium | reverse complement strand
GCCCGCCTGCCCGCCTGCCCGCCCGCCCGCCTGACCGTCAGCCGTCCAGAAACATCCGGAGCACCCGCGGGAGGATTCCTCCGTGGCGGTAGTACTCCAGTTCCACCGGACTGTTCAGCCGGACCACCGCTTCGAAGGTCGTCTCCTTCCCGTCTGCGTCAGTCGCCGTCACCCGGACCGTTCCTCCCGGGGTCAGTCCGTCGGTGATCCCGGTGATGTCGTACGATTCGCGCCCGGTCAGGCCCAGCGTGTCCCGGCTCTCCCCCGGCTTGAACGCCAGCGGCAGCACCCCCATGCCGACCAGGTTGCTCCGGTGAATCCGCTCATAGCTCTCGGCGATCACCGCTCGCACGCCCAGTAAGGCGGTGCCCTTGGCCGCCCAGTCGCGGCTCGAACCGGTGCCGTACTCCTTCCCCGCCAGCACGATCAGCGGAGTCTGGCTGGCCACATAACGCATGGCCACATCGAAGATGGAGTCGACCTCGCCGGTGGGCAGGTGGACCGTCCAGTTGCCCTCCTTGTCGGGCACCAGCCGGTTCTTGATCCGCACGTTGCCGAAAGTGCCCCGCATCATCACCTGGTGATTCCCGCGGCGGGAGCCGAAGGTATTCCAGTCGACCTGCTGCACCCCGTGACCCACCAGGTACTTGGCGGCCGGACCGGTCTTCGGAATGGAGCCGGCCGGCGAGATGTGGTCGGTGGTGACCGAGTCGCCCACCGACACCAGGACGCGCGCATCGTAGATCTCGGTCGGCGACCGGGGACGCCGGGGCAGATCCACGAAGAAGGGCGGCTCCTGGATGTAGGTCGACGCGCTGACCCACGCGTAGCGGCTTCCTTCGCTTACCGGCAGCTGCTTCCACTCGTCATCGCCGTCGAACACCGAGGCATACTCTTCCTTGAACAGCTGGGGCTTGAGGGAGCTGGTCATCGCCTGCCGGATCTCGTCCGCGCTGGGCCATATATCGCGCAGGAACACGGGCCGGCCTGACCGATCCGTTCCCAGCGGCTCGGATTCGAGATCGATATCGACCCTCCCCGCCAGCGCGAACGCGACCACCAGCACCGGGGAAGCGAGGTAGTTGGCCCGCACCAGGGGGTGAATCCGGGCCTCGAAGTTCCGGTTGCCCGACAGCACCGCGACGGTGACCAGATGGTTTTCTTCGATGGCGCTCGCGATCGGCTCGAGCAGCGGTCCCGAATTCCCGATGCAGGTGGTACAGCCGAACCCGACGACCTGGAAGCCCAGCTGATCGAGATACTTCTGCAGTCCCGACTGCTGCAGATACTCCGAAACCACTCGCGAGCCCGGCGCCAGGCTGGACTTGACCCAGGGCTGGGTCTTGAGACCGCGCTCGACCGCTTTCTTCGCCAGCAGGCCCGCGCCCAGCATGACGGAGGGATTGGAGGTGTTGGTGCAGCTGGTAATCGCCGCGATTACCACGCTGCCGTCGTGCAGATCGCACGGGTTGTCGCCCAGGGTCAGCGCCACTCCGGTCGCGGGCGCGGTCATGGTTCCGCCCGAGCCGCCCTCGCCGACCCAGCGGCTGTAGGTGTTCTGGGTAGCCTCGTGCCGGCTGGCTGGGGCAGTGGAAGGGAGCAGCGACGGTACGCTGGAGAGGAAGTTGCGCTTCAGGCCGGCCAGCGGGACCAGGTCCTGCGGGCGGCGCGGGCCCGCCAGGCTCGGCACCACGGTGGACAGATCGAGGACCAGCGTAGTGGTGAAATCGGGATCGGGTGCATTGGTGTGGTGGAACAGGCCGTTCTGCTTGCAGTAGCGTTCGGTGCGGTCGGCTTCCTCCTCCCGGCCGGTCCTTCTCAGATAGGTGAGGGTTTCCTCGTCCACCGGGAAGAATCCGACGGTGGCCCCGTACTCCGGTGCCATATTCCCGATGGTGGCGCGATCGGCCAGTCCCAGCCGGGACAGCCCGGGGCCGAAGAACTCCACGAACTTGTCGACCACGCCGTGCTTCCGGAGCAGCTGGGTGGCGGTGAGCACCAGATCGGTGGCGGTAGTTCCCACCGGGAGCTCGCCCACCAGTTTCAGCCCCACCACGTCCGGAATGATCATGAAGTAGGGCTGGCCCAGCATCACGGCCTCGGCCTCGATGCCTCCCACGCCCCAGCCCAGCACGCCGAGGCCGTTGATCATCGTGGTGTGTGAGTCGGTTCCGACCAGCGTGTCGGGATAGGCGGTGAGCTCCCCGAACTGTTCCCGCAGCTGCACCACCGGCGCGAGATACTCGAGGTTCACCTGGTGCACGATCCCGGTTCCGGGGGGAACCACCCGGAAATTCCGGAAGGCCCGCTGGGCAAACTTGAGGAGTTGATAGCGTTCGCGGTTGCGCTCAAATTCGAGGCTCACGTTGAGCCGGAAGGCCTGCGGCGTCCCGTAATGATCGACCTGGACCGAGTGGTCGATCACCAGGTCGCAGGGAACCACCGGATTGATCTGATCGGGATTGCCTCCCATCCGCGCCATCGCGTCGCGCATCGCCGCCAGGTCAACCACACAGGGGACCCCGGTGAAGTCCTGGAGCACCACCCGGGCCGGCATGAAGGGAATCTCACCGGAGCCGCCGCGCGCCGGGGTCCAGCCTGCCAGACCTCGAACGTGTTCCTCGGTCACCACCCCCCGGCCGGCGTGCCGCAGGGCGTTTTCGAGCAGGACTCGGACCGAATAGGGCAGGCGCTCCAGCCCGCCGGCGGTAAGGGTCGCCACGGCATCGAGTCGGTAAATACAGGCCTGCCCGCTGGCCAGTTGGATCTTGCCGCGGGCGCCGAAGGGATCATGAGGGTGGGTCATTGAGAGCAGCCGGTCCGGGTTCGCAGTGCAACCTCTGACAGCGCATAAACATACCATGTCCGGCATTGTGCCCAAGGGCATCACGCGAACCGATCAGGGTATTCTGATCGACTGGGACGGTCGGGGCCACACGGCATTCTACCCGGCCCGGGCCCTGCGGCTGGCCTGTCCTTGTGCCCAGTGTGTCGAGGAGATGACCGGCCGGCCCCTGCTGGACCCGGCCCGGGTGCCGGAGGTGGTTTATCCGGTCACTCTGGGACTGGTGGGCGCGTACGGTCTGATGGTCCACTGGAGCGATGGCCACAGCACCGGGATCTATACCTTCGAGAGGCTGCTGACCGACTGTCCCTGTCCCCGGTGTGCCGAACCCCGTCTGGTGCGGGAGAAGGGGGGGCTGTAACATCCCCCGGCTCTTTGGCGAGACGGCAGGGTCGGCTATCACCGAGGGCGGGCATGATCGCTGGTCATCGGTACTGGATCCTCATCTGGTATGGCATCCTTTTGCTCGGAATCACCGGGCTGAGCGGGGCGCTTTTCTGGGGGCATCGAACACATTGGAAGAACCTGGACGAGATCTTCCGCGGGGTCGGAACCATCGCCGTGTCCATCGGGATGCTGTTTCTGCTCTACGGCGTCTTCGTATCGGCGGGCCAGCTGCTGCTCGCGCTCGCGCTCACCTGTTTCATTCTGGCGTTCATCTACGGCCGGCGGTTGGACCGTCCCCCTTCGGATTCCTGAGAGCCGGGCTCGTTCTTGTCATGGTGGCCTGGGCGGCTGTTGCGGCCCCGGCCGGAGCTCAGGCGCTGGGCCCCTCCAACGGTGGACTGGTCGCGCTCGATCAGTCGCTCCGTTTCCTGGGTTACCACAAACGGGTCCTGATGATCGGCGCCCATCCGGACGACGAGGACACCGCGCTCCTGACGCTGCTGGCGCGCGGGATGGGGGCCGAAGCCGCCTATCTGTCGCTGACCCGGGGTGAGGGCGGTCAGAACCTCATCGGTGCCGAACTGGGACCGGCCCTCGGGGTGGTGCGCACCGGGGAGCTGCTCGCGGCGCGCAACCTCGATGGCGCTCGCCAGTACTTCACCAGGGCCTACGATTTCGGGTTCTCCAAGAGTCTCACCGATACCTGGCGCTTCTGGCCCAGGGATTCGGTGCTGAAGGATGTGGTCCGCATCATTCGCCGGTTCCGGCCCCAGGTCATTACCAGTGTATTCAGCGGAACCCCGCGGGACGGCCACGGGCAGCACCAGGCGGCCGGCTGGGCCGCGCGCGAAGCCTTTGCCGCAGCCGGTGACCCCGCCCGCTTTCCCGAGCTGGAACGGGAGGAGGGGCTCAAGCCCTGGCGGCCGCTCAAGCTGTACCAGAACGCCCGGGGCGAGCCGCCTTCGCTGGTGCTCGAGGGTGGGGTGCTCGACCGCGCGGTGGGACAGTCCTACTTCCAGATCGCGATGCGGGGTCGGAGTCTTCATCGCTCGCAGGACATGGGTGTACCCCAGCCGATCGGCCCCTTCCCGGTTCGACTCA
>DASTEX010000663.1:0-2201 GCA_035709185.1 Gemmatimonadales bacterium | reverse complement strand
ACAGGGGATCGGTGCTGGTGGCCGGGGCCCAACCGCCATTGGGAATCCACCACGCCTTGTCGCCCGACTTCATGTCGTATGCCGTGACGCCGCCCAGCTCCTTCGGCTTGAGAATCGAGATCCCTCCCAGGAGGGACATCGAGGCCCGGCCTTCGAAGCCGCCGCCGCGACCCTCCGGATTCGGTTTATAACCGGGCGGTGGCGGCAGCGCGCCGATGAGACCGCAGTTGTCGCGTGGAGAGCTGTAGCGGAACTCGGAGCAGGGATCCTTCTGCACCCGGATGGTGCTGAGCCCGCTGACCGACGCGACGTACATCATCCCGCTCTCGGGATCGACCGATGCCCCGCCGTCGATGTTCACGCCGCCACCCGCGCCCGGTGCATACCACGAACACCGGTGGCCGCTCGGCGCACTCCCGTCGGCCAGTGAGGGCGGGATGTACCAGGGCCCCATCCGGCATTGCCGGGCGAGCTTGAGGGCCGAGTCCCGGATCGCCGGCGTGTAGCCTATCAGGTCCTCTTCTTCGAGACCCTGTTGCGCGTAGGGCGCCGGCCGGCTCGGGATCGGCTGCGTGGGGGAGGCCTGTTCACCCGGGACCTCGCTCTGGAGCACCGGGGTCTCGACGATGGGCCAGATCGGCTCGCCGGTGGCCCGGTCGAACACGTACATCCACCCTTGTTTGGTGGTCTGTGCCAGCACCTTTCGCGCCCGTCCGCCGACGGTAAGGTCCAGCAGATTGGGCGCCATCGGCGTGTCGTAGTCCCAGATATCATGATGCACCATCTGGAAATGCCACTTGCGCCGGCCGGTCTTCACGTCGAGCGCCACGATGCTGTTGCCGAACAGGTTGTCACCCGGCCGGTGCCCGCCGTATTCGTCGAGCAATGGCATGCCCACCGGGATATACACCAGCCCCAGTTCGGCATCGGCCGAGTAGGTGGCCCAGGCGTCGTTCTTCCCCACACCCTCGGTGCCTACCTTCGAGCCGTTCTTCCAGGTGTCGGCCCCGAACTCACCCGGCTGCGGCACCAGGTTGAAGAGCCAGAGCTGCTTGCCGGTCCGGACGTCGAAGCCACGGATGTAGCCGGGGAGATTGCGGGACCGGATCGGGTAGTATCCGTGAATGGAAGAGTTTCCCACCACGATCACGTCGTTGACCACGATCGCGGGCGAGCTGTTGGCGATCTGACCCAGGGCAGGATCAATCCCGATGGTGCCGTCGGCCCCGGTCTTGGTTACCGGATCCCAGGTCTCGCCGGGCCGGGCCCGGCGCGCCGGGGCCGCGTCGCTGATGATGAGCGAGCCCGAGTCGTCCACTGCAAGTGGAACCAGCGGCAGGCCCAGACCATCCATCAGGTCCACCACGCCGTTCTTTCCGAAGCGGGGGTCGGGGATGCCGGTTCTGGCGTCGAGCGACGCCATGTGGTAGCCCGGCGTAACCACGATGACCCGCTCTTCCCTCCCGTCGGTCCAGTAGGCCAGCCCCCGCCCCGCGAACTGCCGGGCCGCCTTCTGCCACCGGATCCCCTCGTTCAAGCGCCACATCCACAGGGTCTCCCCCGTGGCGGGGTCGATGGCGAGCGCCACCCGGCGGGTCGTGGCGACGGTGAAGAGCCGGCCGTTGGCGTAGAGCGGCGTGGTCCGGTAGTACTCGTCGGGTCCGAACGCGCCCGCATTCCAGGTCCACGCCACCGTGAGGGAGTCGAAGTTGGAGGCGTTGATCTGATCCAGCGGCGAGTAGCGCGTGCTCCACAGGTCCGCACCCCAGACCCGCCACTCGCCCGCCACGTTGCCTCGCGCCGCCGGTAGCGATTGGCCCTGGACCGTGGCGACCGTCAATCCGCCGATGGCGCAGAGCGCCCGGACGATTCTGGCTGCAGTCGTTGTTTGGCGGGTACTGCGCGGAGTCATCGGTGTCTGCACGGCTCGATCCCCTCGCTCACGGGTGGTGAGTTCCCTTCAGCTCGATGCGAATCCGGCTGAGGGTTGTCGAATCGGCGGCCAGCTCGTCGGGGCCCGGCGGCATGCCGTTCATGCGAAGCAGATAGGCGAGCACCCGGGTGGTTTCCCGCGGCGACAGGATTCCGGGATCGTTCTGGGGCATCAGCTCCTTGATATAGCGGAACAGATCCCACAGGGGACGGCCCTGCCACACCGCGACGAAGGCAGGGCCGGTGTGGGTAACAGGAAGGTGACAGCT
>DASTEX010000662.1:0-2791 GCA_035709185.1 Gemmatimonadales bacterium | reverse complement strand
ATACATCCCGCCCATCACCGGCGCCCTGCTCCAGGAAGCGATCGACCTGGCGGTCATTCTGAACGCGCTGCGAGCCGCCGCTGACTGAAGCGCCGGTCGCAGACCTCGAAGGCCCGGAGGCACTCGAGACCTCGGAGGCGGCCGAAGTGAGCCCAAGGGGTCACAGGCGGATGACGGCATGATCCACTCGGGATTGAGCTCGGCCGAAGCGGCGGAACGCCTCCGCCGCCACGGTCCCAACGCCCTGCCCGAAGTCCCGCCGGAGCCCGTCTGGCGCCGGTTCCTCCGGCAGTTCAAGAGCCCCCTCATCTACATCCTGCTGTTCGCGCTGGTGCTCGACCTCGGCATCTGGGTGGTCCAGCGGGACGGCGTGCCCTTCGAGGCCATCGCCATCGCGGTCATCCTGCTGCTCAACGCCGGCCTGGGCCTGTGGCAGGAGGCGAAGGCGGAGAACGCCCTCGCCCGCCTCAAGGAGCTGGCGGCGCCCCAGGTGTGGACCATCCGGGACGGCACCCTGGGCCGGATCCCGAGCGCCGAGCTGGTCCCGGGGGACCTGGTGCGGCTCGAGAGCGGCGACCGGGTTCCGGCGGACGGCACGGCGCGGAGCGCCGAGAACGTGCTGGTCGATGAATCGATCCTGACGGGGGAGTCCTACCCGGTGGAGAAAGCCGAACGGGGCGAGCTCCTCTCCGGCACGCTGATGGTGCGGGGCCGGACCCAGCTCGAGCTGACCCGCACCGGGGCGGAGAGCGCGATGGGCCGGCTGGCCGGGTTCCTGGGCCAGGTGGAAAGCCAGGCAACCCCGCTGGAACGGCGACTGGAGTCGTTCGGCCGCCGGATCGCCGTCGCGGTCCTGCTGCTGGCGGCCGCCATGGCGATCGGCGGACTGCTGGTGGACGGCTTCGGACAATTCGGTCCGGTGCTGCTCTTCGCGGTGGCGCTGGCGGTGGCCGCGGTACCCGAGGGGCTGCCGGCGGTCCTCACCTTCACGCTGGCGTTAGGCGTGGAGCGGATGGCCCGCCGGAAGGCGGTGGTGCGGCGGCTCGCCGCGGTGGAAGCGCTGGGCTCCGTCACCGTCATCGCCACCGACAAGACCGGCACGCTGACGGAGAACCGGATGGAGGTTCGGGGGGTGGAATCCCCCGATCCGGAGCGGATGGTGCGCGCCATGGTGCTGGCCAATGACGCGGAAACGGGAACCGGCGCGGGCGATCCCCTGGAGCTGGCGCTGTATGCCTGGGCCCGAAGCCGCGGCAGGGACCCCGAACAGCTCCAGAGCGAAAGCCCGCGGCGGTCCAGCCGTTCCTTCGACGCCGCCTGGAAGTACATGCGCGTCACGGTGAGCGAGCGCGGCGAAGCGGTGAGCTACCTCAAGGGGGCGCCGGAAGTCGTGGTGGCCCGGACCCGCCTGACCGATCGCGAGCGGGAGGAATGGATCCGGAAAGCCGACGCGAGCGCCGCGGAGGGGCTTCGTACCATCGCGCTGGCCACGGGCCGGGGCGAGGCAGAGGACCAGCTCGAGTGGCTGGGGCTGGTGCTGCTGTGGGACCCGCCCCGGCCGGAAGTGCCCGGGGCCATTGCCCAGGCGCGGGCGGCCGGCATCCGGGTCCTCATGATCACCGGCGACCACCCGGCCACCGCGCGCACGGTCGCCGCCGACATCGGACTCGATGCCGACCGGGTGGTGACCGGCGATGAGCTGGAAGCCATGAGCCCGGCCGACGCTTCGCGGGCCATCCAGGGCGTTTCGGTCTTCGCCCGGATGAAGCCGGAGCACAAGCTGCTGCTGGTGGACGCGTTGCGCCAGGCGGGGGAGATCGTCGCCATGACCGGCGATGGCGTGAACGACGCCCCCGCGCTCAAGCGATCCGACGTGGGCATTGCCATGGGCCAGCGCGGCAGCGCGGTGAGCCGCGAGGTGGCCGACCTGGTCCTGCTGGACGACAACTTCGCGACCATCGTGGCCGCCGTGGAGGAGGGGCGGAGCATCTACGCCAATGTCCAGGCGTTCATCCGGTTTCTGTTCTCGACCAATCTGTCGGAAGTCCTGCTGGTGGGACTGGGCTTCGTCATCGCCACCGTGCTGGACCTGCGTACGGCCGCCGGCGGGTTGCTGCTGCCGCTCACGGCAGCGCAACTCCTCTGGATCAACCTGGTCACCGACGGCGCGCCGGCCCTGGCGCTGGCGCTGGACCGCACCCCCGGTGTCATGCGGCAGCCACCCCGTGCGGTGGGCTCGCCTCTGCTGGACGCCGGCTCCCTTCGCTTCATTGTGATCACCGGCGTCAGCAAGGCGCTGATGGGGTTTGCCCTGCTCTTCTTCCTCCCGCGGTTCGGCTTCTCGCTCGACGCCACCCGGAGCACGGTGTTCATATTCATGGCGGTCGGGCAGCTGCTGTTCGCCTATCCGGCCCGGCGAACCGGCGTGAGTCCGGGTCCCAATCGGGTGCTGCACCTCGCGATCCTCCTCGGCGTGCTGGCCCAGCTGCCGATTCTGCTGGTGCCGGGGCTGCGGCAGGCGTTCAACGTGGTGCTCGGGCCGGAGGTGATGTGGCTGGTGATCGCCGGCGGCGCGCTGCTGGCGTGGGCGGCCGCGGAACTGGGTGGACGGCTGGTCTGGAAGAACCGCGTTAGCGGTTAGCAGTTAGCAGGAACCGCTCTGACGACAGGTGACGGGATCAGATAGATTGTCTGCTCGCGATTCGAAAACCCCAAAACGCGGATGCTAACCGCGAAAACTACGAACGGGTAAATTGGGGTCAGACTCCACCATCACACCGCGAAGCGCGAT
>DASTEX010000661.1:0-4714 GCA_035709185.1 Gemmatimonadales bacterium | reverse complement strand
CGAAGACGAAGTAGTGCAGCAAGGCCCAGCGGTACTGGGCTCGCCGCTCCCGGCCGGGAGCCCGGCCGGTGGTGAAATCGAAGTAGATCCACCAGAGCGAAAAGACGATCACCAACCCGCCCACCGCGAGCGTGAGCGCGGCGGCCGCATCCACCGGCACTCCGGCCGCGCGGTTGGCTGCCAGGGTGGCCGCGGCAATGGATTCTCCCAGCACGATGATGGTGAAGAGGCCGTAGCGCTCCACGATGTGATGAACGTGGCCGCCCATGCGGGCATCCCAGCCCGCGAACCAGGGCGTCGCGACGTCGCAGGCGAACCAGACGACAAAGACCGGGAACTTCCACTGGTCAGGCACCCAGAGAAAGCCGACCCACCCCGCCTGGTTGATGATGGTGAGGAGGATGACCCGGGCAGCGATCGGCCGCCACACGGCGTGGCCGGTCCGGTAAACCCGAACCCATTGCGCCACGTACGCCAGCCGCATCACCACGTACGAGATCACCCCGACCCGGAAGTCGAGATGCGCCATCGGGGGGATGCCGGCGGCCAGGCCCAGCGAACCGGCAATGATCACGAAGCTGAGCAGGCGGTAAGGCACGTCGTCGGTATCGAAGACGTTGCCGAACCAGGTGAAGGCCATCCACGCCAGCCAGATGGCGGCGAAGATCATCAGGTAGGCGGCGATCCCCGACCGCACGCTGCCCGCCGCCATGAACTCTTCCAGCTGGCCGGCGGCCTGGGCCACCGCCACCACGAAGGACAGGTCGAAAAAGAGCTCCAGCCAGGAGGCCTGACGGTGCGGTTCTCCGTGTTCGCGCGCGACCAGCGGCCGGCGCCAGGGTCTGGGCCTGAGCATGGTTTCCGCACATAGCAGTGGGAACGGATAGTCTACCGCATCCGCTCGACGCAGACACCCCGGACTGCCGTGCAGCGGCGTGGAGGCTATCTTCCTGACATGAGACGGTTTTGCGCCGCCCTGCTGCTGCTGCTGGGCGGAGGCCTCGGGATACCTGACCTGGACGCCTTTCTCTACCATGGGCTGGGCCACGAGCAGAGTCCCTGGACCCACCACGTAGAGGAGGCGGGGCAGTCCTGCCATCCCGACTGGTGTGCGATCGGAATCGCGTCTTTGCGCGACCCCGGGCTGGCACCGGCCCGCCCCATTCGGACCGTCGGGGCGGGGGAAGAAACCCGGGACATCGAAGCCCCCAATGCGGCAGCTCGTTACGCCTTCTCGTGGTCTCCACCCCACTCCCGTTCGCCCCCGGTTCCCGGCCACACCTGATGATCGGCGCTGGACCATAGGGTCCAGCCATTCCGACCGAGCCGCGACACCGCTCGGCGATGGTGTATGCCGGAGGGACCACAATGAGACAGATTCGCTTGCTGGCGCGGGTTCTGCGCCGGCTGAGCGCTATGGCCATCCTGACAACCGGCCTCAGTACCGAAGGCGTTGCCCAGGGCCCCGACTCCACCCGGGCCGACTCGGCCGCCCGGGCCCGCGCCCGGGCTGACAGCGCCGCCCGGGCCGATTCGCTTGCCCTGGTCAAGGAGCTGGAGAAAGCGGCGGCGGGCGCCCGACAGCCGTCTGCCCAGGGAACCGGTCAGGCCAACCCCCGGCTCCTGCCCGACATCAGCGTGGTGGGCGACTTCGTGGCCGATCTCTCCCGGGGTGGGTCGACCCAGGAGAACGGCCGCCGGATCGGAGTCCGGGAGGTGGAGGCACAGTTCGTGGCGGCGGTGGACCCGTACTTCCGGGGCGAAGTCCTGGTTGCCTGGAGTGACGCCGAAGGGGCCACGCTGGAGCAGGCGATCCTGACCGCCACTGCTCTGCCTTGGGGCCTGCAGGCCCGGCTGGGACGGATTCCGCTCCCGTTCGGAAAGCAGAACACCCTCCATCGCGAAGCGCTGCACACGATCGAGTTCCCCTACGCAATCCAGCGATTCCTGGCACCGGAGGGACTCAAGGCCGACGGCGTGGTGCTGAGCGGCATCTGGTCTCCCTTCGGTTTCTTCCAGGAGGTTTTGCTGGGCGTGATGGATCGCTTCGGCGAAGCCCCGGAGGATCTGCTCGCGGAGGAACCGTCCAACCAGACCCTCGAGGGCCTGGGGTACTCGGCCCGGCTGCGCAATTACTGGGACCTGACCCAGCACGCCAACATCGAGCTCAGCGCCTCGGTCGCCACCGGACTGCGGGAGCAGCCCCTCGATATCACTACCGAAATCAACGCCGTGCTGGCCCGCCAGACCCTGGTCGGAGTGGACCTCACGTACCGATGGCGTCCCCTGCAGCAGGGGCTGTACCGGTCACTGATCGTGCAGGCGGAGTATTTCCGGCAGTATAACGAAAGCGATCCCGCGCTTCCCGCCGGAGTCAGCCCGGCTCAGTACCTCGGTCCCCGGCGCGCATTCGACGGCGCCTACCTGCTCGGCCGCTACCAGCTGACCCGGCGGACATACATAGGAACCCGGGGGGATTTACTCGAAGACCCCGACCAGGCAGGACGGACGTTGCGGGCGGTATCGGGCTACCTGCAATTCCTGCCCAGCGAGTTTTCCAAACTGGTCCTTGGCTATGAACGGTTGATGCCGCGGGACGCCGACCATCAGGGCCGGCTGCTGCTGCAGGCCACCTTCGCCATTGGACCGCATCGCCCGCATCCGTTCTGACGGTACGGGCTGGGAGTAGGATCATGGCAATGATTTCAGCAATGGCGCTCATACTGGCAGCAGCCGCGCCGATGAGACCGGTCGAGCCCACCAGGCCGCAGCTGCACGTCGTCACCAGCACCAGCGACCTGTGGGACCTGGCGAGGCAGGTCGGTGGAACCCGGGTGACGGTGAAACACATCAGCGAAGGCTACCAGGACCCGCACTTCGTCGAGGCCAAGCCCAGTTTCGTCCTGGACCTCAAGAAGGCCGACGTCTTCGCCTACGTGGGGCTGGATCTGGAAATCGGCTGGATGCACCTGCTGCTGGACGGAGCCCGGAACCGGAAGATCAACCCGGGCGCGCCCGGTCATCTCAACGTATCAAAGGCGATTCCGGTGATCGACGTCCCTTCCGCCGGGGTTGACCGCAGCCAGGGCGACGTGCACCCGCTGGGCAATCCCCATTACTGGCTCGATCCAGCGAACGCGAGACGGATTGCCGAACTCTTCCGGGACACGTTTTCCCAGCTCGATCCCGCGGGAGCCGGGGAATACGCGGCCAACACGGAGGCGTTCAAGACCCGGCTGGCGGCGGCCGAGCAGGAATGGGCTCCCCTGATTGCCCGGCTACGCGGAACTCCGGTGGTCGCCTGGCACACCAGCTGGCGCTACTTCGCGCAGTACACCGGCCTCGACATCGTGGGGTTCATGGAACCGAAGCCGGGAGTGCCGCCGTCCCCGTCGCAGCTGGCCGGACTCATTCAGACCATGAAGCGTACCGGAGCCAGGCTCATCATCATGGAGCCATTCTACGACCGGAAGATGGCCGATTTCGTGGCGGGCAAGACCGGGGCAACCGTGCTGGTCGTCCCCCCCTCGGTTGGCGGAGTCAAAGGAGTGGAGGATTACATCTCGCTGATGAAGCATAACATCGAGCAAGTGGCCCGGGCGCTGCCATGACCAACCTGGTCGAGTTCCGGGATGTCACGCTGGGATACGGCCACCGGCCCCTGCTGCGTCGGCTGGAATTCGATATCGCCGAGGGAGACTTTCTGGGTCTGGTCGGCCCCAACGGCTCCGGCAAGACCACGCTCCTCCGGGCATTGCTCGGCACGCTCGAGCCGTTGTCCGGGGTCATCCGTCTCGCCCCGGGAATCCGGTTCGGGTACGTGCCCCAGCGGGAACAGATCGACCCCCGCTGGCCCCTCAGGGTTATCGACGTCGTGCTGATGGGACGCTACCACCGCATCGGCCTGGGACGGCGGCCCTCAGCTGCCGACCGGACCGCCGCGCTCAACGCGCTGGAACACGTGGGCATCGCGGACCTGGCCGAGCGACACCTCAGCAGTCTCTCCGGGGGGCAGAAGCAACGGGCCCTGATCGCCCGGGCCCTCGTGGGTGCGCCCACCGTCCTCATTCTGGATGAGCCCACGACCGGCCTCGACCTGGTCTCGACCACCCAGATCCTGAGCCTGGTCCGGGAGCTCCATGAGCGCGACCGGATCACCGTTCTGATGGTGAGCCACATGCTGAACGAGGTCGCCAACTACGTCGATCGGCTCGGTCTCCTGGTCAATGGCGAAATCCGGCTGGGACCGGTGGACCAGATCCTCACCGAAAAGGCTCTGACCGAGCTCTACGGCATTCCGGTGGAAGTCTCCCTCTTCAGCGGCCACCGGATCGTGCTGGCCCGCCGGCCCCCGAAGGGGGTGACCCCGTGATCGACTCGGTGCTGCTGTTCCGGGACGCACTCTACGGGGCGCTGGTGATCGGCATCACTTGCGCCATCCTGGGTGTGTATGTGGTGCTCCGGCAGATCATCTTCGTGGGCGCCGCGCTGGCCCAGCTCTCCTCGGCCGGAATCGCATTCGCTCTGTGGTTGACCGGCCTGGGCCTGACGGCGGGCCTCCTCACCCGTCCGCTGACCGTGTCGCTGGCGGTGACGCTCCTCGGCGCGCTGTTCTTCGGAATCAGCGCCGGGCGGCGGGTCATCCCGGCGGATGCCACCATCGGGGTGACCTACGCCGTCGCCGGCGCGCTCGGGATCCTGCTCATCGCCAAAG
>DASTEX010000660.1:0-2986 GCA_035709185.1 Gemmatimonadales bacterium | reverse complement strand
CTACGACACGCTGCGGGCCATGGCCCTGGTGCACCAGTCGGGCGGCGGCACCGGCTTCAGCTTTTCGAATCTCCGTCCCAAGAACGACATCGTCCGCTCCACCATGGGCGTGGCCTCGGGGCCGGTGTCGTTCATGTCGCTGTACGACGCCTCCACCGACGTCGTGAAGCAGGGGGGAACCCGCCGCGGCGCCAACATGGGGATCCTCCGGGTGGATCATCCCGACATCATGGAGTTCGTGACCTGCAAGGACGACACGAGCAAGATCACCAACTTCAACATCTCGGTGGCGGTTACCGACGAGTTCATGGAGGCGGTGGAGAACGACACCGAGTACCCCCTGCGCTCGCCCGCCGGCGGCAAGGTGGTGGGACGGCTGCGCGCGCGAGACGTCTGGACCCGGATCATCCACGGCGCCTGGAAGACCGGAGAGCCGGGCGTGTTCTTCATCGATCGCGCCAACCACTACAACCCGGTGCCTCACCTCGGGAAGTACGAGGCCACCAATCCCTGCGGTGAGCAGCCGCTGCTCCCCTACGACGTCTGCAACCTCGGTTCGATCAACCTGGCCGAGTTCGTGGTCGGTGGGCAGATCGACTGGGCCCGGCTGCGGCGGACCATTCATCTCTGCACCCATTTCCTCGAAAACGTCATCGACGCCAACCACTACCCGCTGCCGGAGATCACCCAGCTGGCGCAGCGGATCCGCCGGATCGGGCTGGGCGTCATGGGACTGGCCGACCTCTTCATCAAGCTGGGGATTCCCTACGACAGCGAAGAGGCGGTGGAGCTGGGCCGCAAAATCCAGAAGTTCGTGGACGACGAGGCCAAGAACGAGTCCGAGCGCCTGGCCGAGATCCGGGGCGTGTTCCCCGAGTGGGAGCGCAGCATCTGGGGGCCGGACGAGACCTGTGCCCGCGATGCGCACGGGCTCCGGATCCGCGCCATGCGGCGGCTCCGCAACTGCAACGTCACCACCGTGGCGCCCACCGGCACCATCTCGATCATCACCGGCTGCAGCTCGGGCATCGAGCCGCTCTTTGCCGTCGCCTTCATGCGGAACCAGGCCGGCGGGCTGATGCCCGACGTGAACGAAGACTTCACCCGCATTGCCCGCGAGGAAGGCTGGTACTCCGACGAGCTGATGCGCCGCATCGCCGCCGAAGGCCATATCCGGTTCCCGGAAGTGCCCGACCGGTGGAAAGCGGTGTTCGTCACCGCCAACGAGATCAAGCCGGAGTGGCACGTCCGGATGCAGGCGGCGTTCCAGGAGTTCAACGACTCCGCGATCTCCAAAACCGTGAACTTCGCCAACCACGCCGCGGAAGAAGACGTGGAGGTGATCTACCGGCTGGCCTATCAGCTGGGCTGCAAGGGCGTCACCGTGTACCGCGATGGCAGCCGGGAGATGCAGGTGCTCTCCACCGGCACCACGGCCCAGAAGGTCCAGGAGCAGGCCGGTGGGCGGGCCGGCGGGCCGGCGGGCGGTCCTCCCATGCAGGCCCGGGATCTGGCCGAGGTCGCGGGTGAGATGGCGGAGATCCGGGCCGAGAACGAGCGGCTCCGGAGGCTGGTCCACGAGCTCGAGTCCGAGAACCTCCAGCGGCGGCAGAAGCGCTCCCGTCCCGACCTGCTGCGCGGCTCGGTCCGCCGGATCGAGACCCCGCTGGGCACGCTCTACGTCACCATCACGGAAGACGACAAGGGCCAGCCCTTCGAAGTGTTCATGAGTCTGGGCAAGGCGGGTGGCGCCATCATGGCCGACGTCGAAGCCATGGGACGGCTGATCTCGCTCGCGCTCCGCTCCGGGATCCCCATCCGCGAGATTCATCGCCAGCTGCGCGGCATCAGCTCGGACAAGGTCATCGGCCTGGGGCCGCACAAGGTCATGTCGGTGCCCGACGCGGTGGGCATTGCGCTGGAGCGGTGGATGCAGGAGAAACAGGGGATCCAGCAGGAGCTCATCCCGGGCGCTACGCCCGTGCCGGCCGAAGCGGTGCCGACGGTGGTGACCCTGGGCGGCGAGCAGATGCTGTTCGACGGGTTACAGGAGACCCTGGCCGGCGCCTGTCCCGATTGCGGCTCCCAGCTCGAATACGCCGAGGGCTGCGTGAAGTGTCACGTGTGCGGGTATTCGGAGTGCGGATGAACTAGGTCGGAAAAGGTCGGAAAGGGCGGAACGGTCGGAAACGATCTGCCGCTCTTCCGGGAATGCCCGCGGACCCCACATCCGCGGGCTTTTTTCGTGCTGGCACCGGGGCTGTAAGATGGGGCCCCTCACCCGCCATTCTCGGATTAGGCCCGGACGCGTGCCTAAGGAGCGGGTGCGAGAAAACCGCTGAACCAGATCGTTCCGATAGGCGTGTCCACCAGGCAGCTCGTGGTGGCAGTACCACTCGGATCGATCCCGGGCGGGTGGTGCCGGTCGCCCCGGATGAGCGCGAGGAAGATCGCACTCCCGTCCGTCAGCCGGTATGCGGTCGCCTGCGCGAAGGCCGGGAGAGCCGGTGCCGGCAGCTCGGTCTTCAGGGCAGTAAACGACGGTGGGGTCCCCGCGGGACCGAGGCAGTCATGGAATAGGAAGATGAAGCCATCCGGTTCCGCGGATTGTACTGCCACGGGTTCCTCCCGGGCCGCTTCAACACTCCACGAAGGCCCAGTGGGGTCAGCCGGATTCGTTGGGGGCTCAATCCCGGTGCAAGCCAGCAGGAATGGTGGAAGGGCCGCTACTGAGAGTCGCGCCGTTGCGTTGCCCATGTGCCGAACCTCCTCCTGGTATAGGACCGTGCCGCCGAGGGTAGGGATGTCAGTATCGACTATCACGTATCCCCGGCCGTCGGGCCGACATCATGGGGGGAAAGGACCGCCGGCTCCCGGGATGAAGGTGGGGACGAGATACGCCAGCAGATTCAGGAAGTGACCGTAGGACGGCCTCGGAAGCGGGAATACATCGACGCCCGCTCCCGGAGGCCGGCGAAGCGGGCGT
>DASTEX010000659.1:0-5861 GCA_035709185.1 Gemmatimonadales bacterium | reverse complement strand
CGGAAGGACCACTTCCTGGCGCTGCTGGCCCACGAGCTCCGCAATCCGCTCGCCCCGGTCAGCAATGCGGTGGCCATCATGCGGCGGAAAGCCATCGCCGATTCCGAGCTGGCCTGGTGCCGCGACGTCATCGAGCGGCAGACCAGCCAGCTCAGCCGCCTGGTGGACGATCTGCTGGACGTTTCCCGCATCACGCTGGGCAAGATCAGGCTGCGGAAGGAGCCGCTGGATCTGTCGGCGGTGGTGGCCGACGCCGTGGAAACCAGCCGCCCGTTCATCGATGCCAAGGGGCACCAGCTCACCATCACGATGCCGGAGAAACCGATCCGGCTGATGGGCGACGCGGCCCGCCTGACTCAGGTCATCGCCAACCTGCTCAATAATGCCGCCCGGTACCAGGCGCCCGGCGGGTTGATCGGAGTCAGTCTCGCGGAGGAAGACGGTCACGCCCGGATTGCAGTGCGGGATCGTGGAATCGGGATCCCGCCGGAGTCGCTGGTCCACCTCTTCGAGCTGTTCTCGCAGGGCGAGCGCGAGCCGGACAGCCAGGGCGGACTCGGCATCGGCCTGTCGCTGGTGAAGACCCTGGTGGGGCTGCACGGCGGAACCGTCACGGCCTTCAGCGCCGGGCCCGACACCGGGAGCGAATTCGTGGTGCAGCTGCCGGCCCTTCCGCCCGAGCCGGTCACGCCTCCGGAGCCCGCCCGCGAGTCGGGCCGGGAACTGCCGGCCCGGGCCCTGCGGATCCTGGTGGTCGACGACAGCCGGGATTCGGCCGAAAGCCTGGCGATGCTGCTCCGGATGGCGGGGCACGAGGTGCTCGTGGCGCACGACGGCCTGCAGGCGGTGGAACTGGCCACCGCGGAGCGGCCCTCGGTGATGTTGCTGGATATCGGGCTGCCGGGGATGGACGGATATGAGGTGTGCCGCCGGGTGCGCGCGCAGGGCATGTCCGACACCCTGATCGTCGCCATGACCGGCTACGGGCAGGAGCGGGACCGGCAGCGCTCCAGTGAGGCGGGCTTCAACGGGCACACCGTCAAGCCGGTGGAGATCGACGAAATCACCCGCCTGCTCGCCACCGCCTCCCTGCACACCGCGTCGTGAGGCGGCGGCTACCCGATGCGTCCGCCGGTCTTCGCCGCCTTGCGCACCGTGTTGAGGATGGGCACCGGTTTCCCGGGCTCGGGCGGCCGCTCCACCACGATGGCGGGAGCGATCAGCAGGGCCGAGTCGGCAGCCTGAGCGGGAGTCGGTGCCTGGTGGCAGGCCGCCAGCTGAAGACCAGCCAGCGTCATCGCGATCGGAAACGCTCTCATCAGAACACCCTCCTCGGGCCGCTTCCGGCCGGCGGTTCTGGCAACAGAAAAGCGCGCCGGAGCCCGACCACTGCCCGCGGTGCGCCTTCAACTCTCGAGGTCGAAACCTCGGTCGCCAAGGAGCCGCGCCGTAACGGCGCTGCCCGTGATTTCCTCCTACGCTACGGGTGAGTCAAACCCCTGTCAATGACCGGGATGCGGATAGCGGCCGGGTGCACAATTCCGGAGCGGACCCGACTATCTTCGACCATCCTCGATCCATCTCGGGAGCCCCTCGCATGACGCATGGGACGGTTCCTCTGGTTCGCCGCCGTGCCTTCGAAACCCGCCGGCGCGATGCCTGGTGGGTACAGCCGCTCGTCGTCTTCCTCATTCTGACCGCGTTCGTCGTGTATGCCACCTGGGCCGCATTTCAGAATGCGCACTACACCTCCGGTCCCTATCTCTCGCCGTTCTACAGTCCGGAGCTGTTGGGCGACTCGCCTCACGCGTGGTTCGGCCCCAGGCCGGGCTGGTGGCCCGGCTGGCTGCCGTTCTCGCCGGCGCTGCTGATCCTGCCGTTTCCGGCGCTGTTCCGGTTCACTTGCTATTACTACCGCGGCTCCTACTACCGGGCCTTCTGGGCCGATCCGCCGGGCTGTGCCGTGGGTGAGCCGCGCCAGACCTACCTGGGGGAGCGGTACTTCCCGCTGGTCTTCCAGAACGTCCACCGGTACTTCCTGATGATCTCGGTGGTGTTCCTGGTGTTCCTGAGCTACGACGTGTGGCTCGCTCTCTGGTTCACCGATCCCGCCACCGGGGCCCGCGAGTTCGGCATCGGTCTCGGCACGCTGGTGCTGCTGGTCAACGTCATAGCGTTAGGCGGCTACGTCTTCGGTTGCCACTCGATGCGCCATATCCTGGGCGGGTTCCGGGACCAGTTCTCCCGCCGGTCCGGCTTCCGGATGCCCTACCGCTGCTCCACCTGTCTCAACCGGACCCATCACCGCTGGGCCTGGACCAGCCTGTTCACCGTGGCGTTCGCCGACCTCTATATCCGGCTCTGCTCCATGGGGATCTGGACCGACCCGAGGATTCTGTAATGACGGAAGTCCAGACCTTCGATCACGACGTGCTGGTGATCGGCGCCGGGGGCGCCGGGCTCCGGGCCGCGATCGAGGCGGCGGCCGGCGGGGTCTCCGTGGGACTGGTCTGCAAGTCGCTCCTCGGCAAGGCCCACACGGTGATGGCGGAGGGCGGGGTCGCGGCCGCGCTGGCCAATGTGGATGAGCGCGACGGCTGGGAAGTCCACCTGACCGACACGCTGCGGGGCGGGCAATACGTGAACCACTGGCGCATGGCCGAGCTGCACGCCCGGGAAGCGCCGGCCCGGGTCCGGGAGCTCGAGGCCTGGGGGGCGCTGTTCGACCGCACCGCCGACGGGCGCATTCTCCAGCGGAACTTCGGCGGCCATCGCTATCCCCGGCTGGCTCACGTGGGCGACCGCACCGGGCTGGAGATGATCCGGACGCTCCAGGACCACGGGGTGCACCAGGGCATCGACGTGCACATGGAAGTGACCGTCGTCCGGCTGTTTTCGCGCGAGGGGCGGATCGCCGGTGCGCTGGGTTACGACCGGGAGCGGGGCCGGTTCCGGCTCTTCCGCGCCCGGGCCATCGTGCTCGCGACCGGCGGCATCGGCCGGGCCTTCTCCGTCACCAGCAACAGCTGGGAATACACCGGCGACGGTCATGCCCTGGCCTATCACGCGGGCGCCGCGCTGCAGGACATGGAGTTCGTCCAGTTCCATCCCACCGGCATGGTGTGGCCACCCAGCGTGAAGGGCATTCTGGTGACGGAGGGCGTCCGGGGCGAGGGCGGTATCCTGGTCAACAACCAGGGCCGCCGGTTCATGTTCGACGACATCCCCGAGAACTACCGGGCCCAGACCGCGGACACTCCCGAAGAGGGCTGGCGCTACGTCCTGGGCGACAAGGAAGCTCGCCGTCCGCCCGAGCTGCTGACCCGCGACCACGTGGCCCGCTGCATCGTGCGCGAGGTGCGGGAGGGGCGGGGGAGCCCTCACGGGGGAGTGTTCCTCGATATTGCGTGGATCAAGGAAAAGCTGCCCCGGGCCGCGGAGCACATCCGGAAGAAACTCCCCAGCATGTACCATCAGTTCAAACAGCTGGCCGACATCGACATTACGACCACCCCGATGGAAGTGGGCCCCACGACTCACTACGTGATGGGCGGGGTGCGGGTGGATGGGGATACCCAGATGTCCACCCTGCCCGGCCTCTTCGCCGCGGGGGAGGTCGCCGCGGGCCTGCACGGCGCCAACCGGTTAGGCGGCAACTCGCTCTCCGACCTGCTGGTCTTCGGCAAGCGGGCCGGGGAGTACGCGGCGCGGTTTGCCGGGGAGCACTCGTCCCTCGCGCCCGATGCCGGCGAAGTCGGCGAAGCCGCCCGGGAGGCGCTCCGTCCGTTCGAGCGCTCCGCCGGGGAAAACCCCTACACCATCCAGCACGATCTCCAGGCCACGATGCAGGACCTGGTGGGGATCGTTCGCCGGGACGAGGAGATGCGGCGGGCGGAAGCGGGGCTCGAGCAGCTGTGGCAGCGGGCGCGGGGCGCCGGTGTGTCCGGCCACCGGGAATACAATCCCGGCTGGCATACCGCACTGGATCTGGACAACCTGCTCACCGTTTCCCAGGCCGTGGTCCGCTCGGCCCTGGAGCGGAAAGAGAGCCGGGGCGGCCACTTTCGAGACGATTATCCGGAAAAGAACCCGGAGTACGCCCGGTTCAATATCGTGGTCCGCCAGGGTGCGGACGGCGGGATGGAGCTCACCCGGGAGCCGATCGCCGGCGTGACCGAAGAGCTGAAGGGGTTGGTCGAGAAATATGGCTGAGTGCCGAGTGCCGGGTGCCGGGTGCCGGGTGCCGTTCGGGGTTCAGGGTGCCACGACCACTCAGAGCGGAGGCAGTGCACGATCGGCATTCAGCACGATGAACGGCACCCGCCACTCAGCACCATGAACGGCACCCGGCACTCAGCACCATGAACGGCACTCGGCACTCAGCACCAGGAACGGCACTCGGCACTCAGCACCAGGAACGGCACTCGGCACTCAGCACCAGGAACGGCACTCGGCACTCAGCACCATGAACGGCACTCGGCACTCAGCACTCAGCACCATGAACGGTACTCGGCACCCGGCACGCGGCACCCGGCACCTGCAGTGAGGGAACATGACCCAGGCGACTTTCCAGATCTGGCGGGGTGACCAGGGCGAAGGCCACTTCGTCGACTACCGCACCGAAGTCCAGGAAGGGATGGTGGTGCTCGACGCCGTGCACCATATCCAGGCCACCCAGGCGCCCGACCTGGCCGTGCGCTGGAACTGCAAGGCCGGCAAGTGCGGTTCCTGCTCCGCCGAAGTCAACGGGCAGCCCCGGCTGATGTGCATGACGCGGCTGAACGACCTCGACCTGGGGCAGCCGGTCACCATCGAGCCGATGCGGACCTTCCCCCACCATCGCGACCTGGTGACCGATGTCAGCTGGAACTTCCGGGTCAAGCGGCAGATCCGTCCCTTCACTCCCCGCCCCCCGGACGCTCCCGACGGCACCTGGCGGATGCAGCAGGAAGACGTGGACCGGGTGCAGGAATTCCGGAAGTGCATCGAGTGTTATCTCTGCCAGGACGTCTGCCACGTCCTGCGGGACCATCACCTGCACGAGGAGTTCATCGGGCCGCGTTACCTGGTCTACGCGGCGGCGCTGGAAATGCACCCGCTGGACACGCTCGACCGGCGGGACGAGCTTCGAAAGGCCCACGGCATCGGGTACTGCAACATCACCAAGTGCTGCACCCGGGTCTGTCCGGAGGGGATCACGATCACCGACAACGCCATCATTCCGCTCAAGGAACGGGTGATGGATCACGCCTTCGATCCGATCGTGAAGCTGGTGGGACTGATGACCCGGAAGGTGGCGGGACCCTGACAAGAGTGCAGGGTGCAGAATGCAGAGTGCAGATTGCAGAGCAAGTGAGTGTAGAGGGCCTCTCGGCGGGCTTCATCTTCCCCGCCTCAGGCCTGACGTCCAGGAGGTACGATGTTCACGCTGAAGCCAATTTCGCCTTCCGGGATCCAGGGTGCGCTGGAGAAGGCCGAGCGCTACCGGCTGCTGAATGAACCCGAGGCGGCCGAGAGTATCTGTCTCGACGTTCTTCAGGTGGATCCGGCCAACCAGGAAGCGCTGGTGATGCTGCTCCTCTCCCGGACCGATCAGTTCACCCGGGTGCCGGGCGCCGGTGAAGCATCGGCCCAGGAAGTGGTGCCGCGCCTCGCGTCCGAATACGAGCGGGCCTACTACTCGGGGTTGATTGCGGAGCGGCGGGGGAAGGCGCTGATGAGCGCCGGCTGGCCCGGCAGCCAGCCCATGGCCTGGCAGCGCATTCGCCAGGCGATGGACTGGTATGGGAAGGCCACGGGGCTGCGGGAGGAAGGAAACGACGAGGCGCTGCTCCGCTGGAACACCTGCGCCCGGCTCCTCA
>DASTEX010000658.1:0-5177 GCA_035709185.1 Gemmatimonadales bacterium | reverse complement strand
CTTCTTCAGCTCGCCCGCGATGATTCCGTCGGTCGCGAAGAACAGATCAACGATCTCTCCAGCTTGCGACTTGGACGTCACCAGCTTCTTCGCGACGGCTTCAACCAGCTCTTGTTTGTTCATGGGACCTCCGATGCGATGCGGGAATTATCGGGATGGGTGAAGGCGCGACGGGTGCGCGCGGGAGGCAACAATATAGCTTTACGGTAATCACGAATATCTATCTGCTCAACCCGGGTTAGCCCACCATGATCCACGGCCCCAGGACCGGGTCCATTGAAGTCATCGCCGGCGTCATGTTCAGCGGCAAGAGCGAGGAGCTGCTGCGCCGGGTCCGTCGGGCCCAGATCGCCCGCAAGCGGGTGCAGGTTTTCAAATCCCATCTCGACGAGCGCTATGCCGGCATCAGGAGCGTCTCCAGCCACGACGGCCGGTCGCTGGAGGCGGTACCGATCGGCACGGCCGGCGAGCTGGTCCGGCTGATGCGTCCGGACACGGAGATCGTCGCGGTGGATGAAACCCAGTTCCTGGACGACGCGATCATCGACATGGCCACGATGCTGGCCAACCGCGGCGTGCGGATGATCCTGGCTGGAACCGACACCGATTTCCGGGGCGAGCCGTTCGGAGCCATGGCCCAGCTGATGGCCATTGCGGAGCTGGTGGACAAGCTCCGGGCCATCTGCATGGTCTGCGGCGACCTGGCCTGCCGCAACCAGCGGCTGATCGACGGCCGGCCCGCGCCCTATGACTCTCCCATTATCCTGGTCGGCGGAAGCGACTCCTACGAGGCTCGCTGCCGGCACTGTCACCGGGTCCCCCGGCGGGACGAGGATCAAACTGCGCTGCTCTAAGGGCGGACGGACAGACGGACCGGCCGGGAGTGAACCCCTTCCGCCCTTTCCGTCCTTTCCGCCCTTTCCGCCCTTTCCGCCCTTTCCGCCAGCGGACCGGTCGGAATGACGCGGCCGCTTTCCGTCGCCCTCACCGGCAACATCGCCTCCGGCAAGTCCACCGTCCTCGGGTACTTCCGCGACTGGGGCGCGTTCACCACCGATGCCGACGCCATGGTCCACGAGCTCCAGCGCCCCGGCACGCCGGTCTTCCGCGCCATGGTGGAGCGCTTCGGCCCCGGCATCGTGGCCCCGGACGGCGGCCTCGACCGCGGCGCGCTCCGCCGCAGGGTTTTCAGCGATCCCCGCGCGCGAGCGGAGCTCGAGGCCATCGTGCACCCCGCCGTGCGGAGTCGGCGGGTGGAGTTGGAGGAAGCAGCCCGCCGGTCGGGGGCCGCCGTCGCGGTGCACGACATTCCCCTGCTGTTCGAATCGGCCGACCCGGCCGAATTCGACCGGGTGGTCCTGGTGGACGCCCCCGAAACCCGCCGGAAGGAATGGCTGGTGCGCTTGCGGGGCATGGCACCGGCGGAAGCCGACCGGATGATCGCGGCCCAGATGCCCAGCGCGCGCAAGCGCTCGCGGAGCGATTTCGTGATCGAGAATGACGCCGACCGGGAGACGCTGGAGCGGCGGGCCCGCGCCGTCTGGGACCGGCTGGCCGTGGAGTCGGCGCGGCGCGCTTGACCGGCGGTGCGGGCGGGTCTATCCTCAGGCCGCTCAACGCGGAAGGTGCTCCGGTGGCCAACGTTCCCGACGATCTCCGATATACCATCGACCACGAGTGGACCCGCCCTGACGCGGACTCGGGGGTGTATGTGGTCGGCATTACCGACTACGCCCAGGGGGAATTGGGCGACGTGGTCTTCGTCAATCTCCCCAAGGTGGGCGACAAGCTCGGCACCCACCAGGTCTTCGGCACCATCGAAGCCGTGAAGGCGGTGGCCGATCTCTACTCTCCCATTGCCGGCAGCGTGGTCGGAATCAACGAGGCGCTCGACGGCGACCCGGCGGTGGTCAATCGGGAGCCCTACGGCGACGGCTGGATGGTGAAGCTCCGCGCCGACAATCCGGCCGAGGTCGACGAGCTGCTCACCGCCGACGCCTATCGCGCACATATCGGAGCCTGACGGCTCCGGGTCGAAGATGGTCGAAGGCAGTCGAAGGCAGTCGAAGGCAGTCGAAGGCGGAAGTCGCGACGTTACCCGCCTCGACCGTCCTCAGCCATCTTCGACCGTCTTCGACCGTCTTCGACTGCCTTCGACTCTCTTTCATCTCGGATAATGTCCCATCTTCCCACTGGCACCGAACCGGGATTCGTCACCCGCCATCTCGGTCCCCGCCCCGACGACGTGGCGGCGATGCTGGAGCCCCTCGGCTTCCAGTCGCTCGACGCCCTGATCGATGCCGTGGTACCCGAAGCGATCCGGCTCCGGCGTCCCCTCGCGCTGCCACCCGCGCGGACCGAAGCCGAGGCGCTGGCAGCACTTCGAGCCATCGCCGCGAAGAACCAGCGATTCCGCTCCTACATCGGCATGGGCTATCACGACACCATCACGCCCACGGTGATTCAGCGGAACATCCTGGAGAATCCGGGCTGGTACACCGCCTACACGCCGTACCAGCCCGAGATCTCCCAGGGCCGGCTCGAGGCGCTGCTGAATTACCAGACCATGGTGGCCGACCTGACCGGGCTGTCGATCGCCAACGCCAGTCTGCTCGACGAGGGCACGGCCGCGGCGGAAGCGATGGCGCTGACGCTCGGGGTGGTGGAACATGGAGATCGGCCCCGCTTCCTGGTGGACCAGCGGTGTCACCCTCAGACCATCGCGGTGGTGCGGACCCGGGCCGAGGCTCGGGGCGTGGCAGTGGAAACCGGACTGGCCGAGCGGTTCCAGTTCGGCGGCGATGTGGTAGGCTGCCTGCTCCAGTACCCGGCCACCGACGGCGCGATCCACGATTACGCCGAGGTGACCCGGCGGGCCCACGAAGGCAAGGCGCTGGTGACGGTCGCTACCGATCTGCTGGCACTGACGCTGCTCACGCCTCCGGGCGAATGGGGCGCCGACATTGCAGTGGGCAACTCCCAGCGGTTCGGCGTGCCCCTCGGGTACGGCGGTCCGCACGCCGCCTTTCTGTCCACCCGCGACGAGTACAAGCGTCATCTGCCGGGACGACTGATCGGCGTCTCCCGCGACCGCACCGGCCAGCCGGCGCTCCGGATGGCGCTGCAGACCCGGGAACAGCACATCCGCCGCGAGAAGGCCACCAGCAACGTCTGCACGGCACAGGTACTGCTCGCCGTCATCGCCGGCATGTACGGCGTTTATCACGGTCCCGAGGGCCTGCGGGCCATTGCCGCCCGGGTGCACCGGCGGACCGCGGCGCTCGCGCGCGCGCTCCAGTCCCTGGGCTACCAACTGAGCCACTCGGCGTTCTTCGACACCATCGCGGTCGAAACCGACGCCGCCGAGCGCCTGCTCCAGGCGGCCCGGGAGCGCCGGATCAACCTGCGTCCGCTCGACCGCGGCCGGGTGGCGGTCGCGCTGGATGAAACGGTTACCGAGGCCGACGTACAGGAGCTGGTGGAGATCTTCGCGCTGGGCCGCGCGGCACCCGCGCCGGACTTCCGGGCTGAGGCCATTCCGGGGGCGCAGCTGCGCACCAGCGCCTTCATGACCCACCCGGTTTTTCACCAGCATCGCAGCGAGACCGAAATGCTGCGCTACATGCGCCGGCTGGAATCGCGTGATCTCTCGCTGACCTCGGCCATGATCCCGCTCGGCAGCTGCACCATGAAGCTCAACGCCAGCAGCGAGATGATGCCGATCACGTGGCCCGGGTTCGGCGGCATCCATCCGTTCGCCCCGGTCGACCAGACCCGGGGGTACGCCGAGTTGTTCGACGACCTGGAACGGTGGCTGGCGGAGATCACCGGGTTTGCCGCCATTTCGCTCCAGCCCAATGCGGGCTCACAAGGCGAGTACGCCGGCCTGCTGGTCATCCGGGCATACCATCGCGACCGGGGCCAGGGCCATCGCGACGTCTGCCTGATCCCCCAGTCGGCCCACGGCACCAATCCCGCGAGCGCCGTGATGGCCGGCCTCAAGGTGGTGGTCGTAAAGACCGACCGCGGCGGCAACATCGACCTGTCCGATCTGCGGCAGCAGGCGGAGACCCACCGGGACCGCCTTGCCGCCATCATGGTGACCTATCCCTCCACCCACGGCGTCTTCGAAGCCGGCATCCGCGAGCTGTGCGAGATCGTGCACGCCCACGGCGGGCAGGTCTACATGGACGGCGCCAACATGAACGCGCAGGTGGGGCTCTGCCGTCCGGGCGACATCGGCGCCGACGTCTGCCATCTCAACCTGCACAAGACCTTCTGCATTCCCCACGGGGGCGGCGGCCCCGGCATGGGACCGATCGGCGTGGCGGCACACCTGGCGCCGTATCTGCCCGACCATCCGGTCATCCCGCTCGGAATTCCCAAGTCCTGCGGAACGATCTCCGCGGCGCCGTGGGGCAGTCCTTCGATTCTGCCGATCTCGTGGGCCTATATCGCGATGATGGGACCCGACGGCCTGACCGAGGCGACCAAGGTCGCCATCCTCAATGCCAATTACATCGCGCGCCGGCTGTCGGATCTGTTCCCCGTGCTCTACAGCGGCCCCGGCGGACTGGTGGCGCACGAATGCATCCTCGACACCCGGAGCTTCAAGCAGAGCGCCGGCGTCGAGGTCGAGGACATCTCGAAGCGCCTGATCGATTTCGGCTTCCATCCGCCGACGGTTTCCTTCCCCGTCCCCGGCACCCTCATGGTCGAGCCCACCGAGTCGGAGCCGCTGACGGAGCTCGACCGGTTCATCGAGGCCATGCGCGCCATTCGCGAGGAGATCCGCTCGGTGGAGAGTGGGGCGCAGCCGAAGGGCAACAACGTGCTCTCGAACGCGCCGCACACGATGCAACAGCTCGCGGCCGACCAGTGGGATCGCCCCTACGGCCGGGAGCAGGCCGGATTTCCCACCCGGGCCACCCGGGTCCACAAGTCATGGCCTTCGGTCAGCCGGATCGACTCGGCCTACGGCGACCGGAATCTCGTGTGTGTCTGTCCGCCGGTGGAGGAGTTCGCACAACATTGACGATTGACGATTGACAATTGACAATTGCTCCATGCCCCTTTCGCTGCCCGCCGCCGCAAGCAATTGTCAATCGTCAATTGTCAATCGACAATTGACATGGCTTCTCTGGCTCGACCAGCAGCCCCGCCCCGGCTGGCAGAAC
>DASTEX010000657.1:0-7035 GCA_035709185.1 Gemmatimonadales bacterium | reverse complement strand
GCTCTGCATCACAGGCTGCGCCGTCATTCGGGTGGCGGAGGCCGTCCAGGGTCACGCTGCCGTCGAGAAAGGCCGGTTTGCCATACCCGGTCAGCTCCTCTACCGCCTCGCTCAGATAGAGCAGGGTGTGAGGGGAGTCACTCCGGCGGAGGTACAGCACGCCGGGAAAGTTGTCAGCCAGAAGCCGGAACTGCTCTTCGCTGGCACGCAACCTGGCCTCTTCCCGCGCCGTTGCCTCCCGGGTATGCCGCAACCCGATGGCCACCCAGACCGACGTGCCCAGCCGGAATAGTTCATCCCTGCCGAGGCAGTCCGCGGCGCCCGAGCGGAGGCACTCCACCACGTTTCCCACGTCCGGCTGATCCATGAGAGCGATCAGCGGCACATGGGGACTGACTCGCCGCGCGACCTTCAGGACCTCGAGGGCGTTGCACTTCGGCGGGGCATGGTGCGACACAATCACGTCGGGAACCGACTGGCGCAGCACTTCCTCGACGGCCTGGGCCGAGGAAACCGACTGTATGACAGAGGGCAACGTGAGGGTAATGGCCCGCACGGTCGATTCGGTGCGGGACGGATCCTCCACCAGCAGGACTCTCATCCGGGCCGCCTTCCCATGCCGGTCGCGATCAGCCCGGCTCCCACGACCAGGGCTACCACACCGATCCAGGGCGCGGTGGCGGGCCGCTGGTCGGCGGTGAGTTGGACCTCGCTCACCGGGAACTCCTCCGGCTGGGCCGTGACCCGGTCTCCCTGGAACAGCAGGAAGGCCCCCACACTCAGTAACAGAACGCCCGCAAGGATGAATGGACGGAAGACCGGTGCCGGGGCGGGGACCGTCGGCAGGCCGACCGGGGTGTCACGCCGCAGATGCTCCACCGAAATCTCGGCGAGCCGGCTGTCGATGATCTCCCGGCCCGCTCTGACACTTCCCGCATCCGCAGCCAGCTCATTCGGGTAGTGGGCGTCGAGGCCGAAGGCCTGGCTCCGGCCGTCGCGACGGATTTCCAGGTCCGCGATCCAGCGTCCGGACGCGCAGAGCTGGGAGGGCCGGGCCACGACCTTGAATCCCCGGTATCTGCTGGTGCTCATGAAGCCGGCTCCGTGGTCACCGTTCCCATCCTGCCTCCCTCAAAGCCAGCGGCGAATCGCCGCTCACGATGACGAACTCCACCCTGCGATTCCGGGCCCACGACGTTTCGGTCTGGCCGGAATCGAGGGGAGCCGCTTCTCCGGCCGATGTGACATCCAGCCGCGCCGCGTCAACTCCCCGCGTGATCAGGTAGTGCTGGACGGCGCGGGCGCGCCGCTCACCGAGGGCGAGATTGGACCGGGCCGACCCGCGCGCATCGGCGGCCCCGACCAGCCGGAGGCGAACGTTCGGGTTGGCCGCGAGGATCACAGCCTTGCGATCGAGAGTCGTCCGCCCGGCCGGCAGCAGCCGGTCCGAAGCGACGTCGAACCGGACGATCGTGCCCAGCTCCTCCCGTAATCCCGCGCTGATTTCAGCGGTCAGGTAGGCGTTCCGGGCCAGCAGGATCTGGTCTGCCAGTCCCTGTGTGCGCCGCCCAACCACGGCCGGAAAGGATTCCAGCACGTGCGCCTCGGCATTGCGCTGAACCAGAGCCGACGAGTCGGCGGGTCGGCTGGGAGCGAGCTGTCCCAGAGCCGGCCGGGGTACCGGTGGGGCCGGCGGTGGCTCCAGGTGACACGCCGCCGAGAGCGCGAGCGCAGCCAACGTCATCAGAATTGTGGTCCGGCGCATGGAGACCTGGTCTCCTTCGAGCGTCACTGGGTGGGCGGCGCAAGATTGCCGCAAGCGACGATCGTGCCGGCGTTTGCCGTCGATGCCCGGACGACCACGAAATAGTTGCCGGTCCGGGGCGTCGGGAGCGACACCGTGGCGGTCTCGGTCGCGCGGCCGTCGGAATCGATCTTGAGCGGGGGATAGGCCTCGCCCGATCCGAGCACTCCATTATCCATCCCGTCCCCGCACTGGCCCCGGTGGGCCGCCCACGGATGAACTCCACCGGGGGATGCATTGGCCAGGTTGAGCGTGATGGTGGTGCTGTTGTCGCCCGAGCCGGGCGCCATCGTCGCCGACCCGTTCATCTGGATTGCCCCGGCCAGGTTCGCCGGTGAGGCCAGGTTGGCATGCCAGCGACTGTTGAGCGTGGCATCATCGGTACTCACCTCGACCGCCGGCCCGCCGCGGAGCGCACTGCAGCCCGCGGTGGCGATCAGGGTCAGGGTGAGCGTCAGGACCTGGGGAATGGACATTACGACCTCCGGGTGAGGAACCCGACCTGCGGTATGGAGCGGGTAATTCCGGGAATACAGCTCCTTTTACCTGTGGATACCGCAGTTGGCCGAGAGCCACTGGAGGGAGCACCGCTTGATGCTCAACGCTACCTGGACTCGGGGTAAAGCGAAATCGCTCGTTCGATGGAGTGCGACCTGCTCGGAAGGACCAGTCGGGTGGCAAACCGCGGGTTTCGCCGCCCAGGGCTGCGCGTGGAACGGCTGCCGAACTCGACCGTCGGCTTGGGGAGATCGGTTCGCCCTGCCACCGTGGCCGGTGCCCGCGCCGGTAGCGACCGGTTTGCCCTGTCTCGGTGAGCGTTGCGGCTGCCGCCGCGAGCGCACTGTGCTTCGGGGGATTCGCTTACGGGTGAGATTGACTCCCCAACCTCGCACAAAGCGCTCGCGTCGGCCCCGCACCCGCTCACCGGCCGCGGGCAAACCGGGGGAGCGCGGCCGCCGGGCTCTCCGGGACGCGCCGAACCAGGACCCGGCGTCCGCGCGACCAGAAACGCGGTCGCAGTACGCGGCGCCGGGTCTTCAGCGCGGTCCCGGCCCTCAGCGGGGCTCCACCCCCGCAAGCAGGAGCACGATCGACTGGGCCAGCATCACCCCGGCCGGCGCGTCGTAGTTCGACAGCACGATGATCGTGTAGTCCCGGTCCCAGAGCAGCTCGACGTCCGCATCCATCCCCATGCCGGGGTTGGAGCCGGAGTGCCCCACCACGCGGTCATCGCCGATCGGGATCGAGTAGAATCCGTAGGCGTATTGCTCGCCGCTGCCCGGACCGAGTGGCACCCGCCCGGCGACCAGCGTATCGACCATGGCCCGGCTGACCAGCCGGCCGTTCCGGAGCGCGCGCACGAAGCGGAACAGGTCGCGCGGGCTGCCGTAGCCCCCGCCGAATGCCCAGAGACGGGCGCCCATCCCGTCCCTGGCCTGCTCGCCCGGCGTCCTCGGCTCCCTGCCTAACGGGTCGACCTCGGGGAAGTGGGCGTAGGGAACCGCCCGGCCGGTCGCGGTGTCGTTGGACGGCCGCAGACCCTGGGTCATGCCCGCCGGCTGGAAGATCCGGCTCCGCAGGTAGTCCTGGTAACTCTGTCCCGACAGCCGCTCGACGATCGCGCCCAGGGTGGCATAGCCCCCGTTGGAGTAGCCCCAATGGCTTCCCGGCTCCATCAGCAGCGGCCGGTTGACCGTCACCTTCAGCAGCTCGGCATGGCTGCCGTAGGGAAGCGCCCGGTTGAGCCCCGGCGCGTCGAACACCTCCGGCACGCCGGCAGTATGGGTCAGCAGCTGTGCGATGGTGATCCGGCGGGCGGCCTCGCGGTCGGGATACTCCGGCAGCACCTTCGCCACGGTGTCATCGAACCGGAGCTTTCCCGACTCCACCAGCTGGGCCACGGCCACCGCGGCGAACATCTTGCCTACCGAGGTCAGCATGAAGCGGGTGTCGGGTGTGTTAGGCAGCTGTCGTGCCTGATCGGAGAACCCGACGGCGCGCTCCACCAGCACGCTGTCGCCCCGGGCCACCAGCACCACGCCCGAGAACCGGTCGGCCGCGGTCAGCTCCGCGATCCGGGACTCGATCGCGGCGATCCGCTCGGCGTCGGTCCGCACCGCCGGCCATTTGGGCCGCTGCTGCTGCGCCGGATCCATCAGGTGCAGCGAGATCTGCGCTACCTTGTCGGTTTCCCGGTATCCCGCGACCAGCTCGATCCCCAGCATCCGGTCGGCCTGCTTTGCGCTGGTAAACACCCGCACCGCGTTGCCCCGGTCACGCACCCGCCGGACTTCCAGGCCGCCGCTCTGAGCCCGGGCCTTGAGCAGCATTCGGGCATAGCGTTGCGGCGTCCACTGGAGCATCAGGTCGCGCGCGCCGTACTGCTCGAAGTACCGGATCAGGCCGAGCGAGTCGCCTCGGTTGATGGTCTCGATGAGGGCCTGAGCCGCCCGGCCCAGGGGCGAGTCCGGCCACGTGACCGGGCTCGGCGCCGGCCCCGGGGGAGCCGACTGGGCCGCCGCCCAGGACCAGGTCCCCGCCAGCAGGATCAGCGATAACGAAAAGGGGCTGCGAAACATCCGGTCCTCCGGCACGGGTGTGACTGGTTCGCGGGAATCTCCCGCCAATCATGCCCAACACCGGCCAGGCCTGGACCGTTTGAAGGCCTGAAACCAGCCATCGGTGGCCGCCGTACTCGGCTCAATGTCCGCTCGTCCGGATCCCGCCGCCCCGGCCTTCGAAGCCCTCTACCGGCAGAATGCCGACTGGGTCTACCGGCTCTGTCTGCGACTGTCGGGCGATTCCGACCGCGCCATGGACCTGGCGCAGGACGTGTTCGTGCGGGCGTGGGAGAAGCGGCATCTCTGGCCGGCGGAGCCGGATCGAACCCGGTGGTTGTGGACCGTGACGCAGAACGTGGTGCGCAACGGTCTCCGTTCCGATCGCCGGCGGCTGGCCCGGGTCGAACCGGTCGAGCAGCCGTCACAGCAGGTGCCGGTGACCCAACGCACGCCCGTCTGGGTCCTGGGCATGGATCTGGAACAGGCGATCGCAGAGCTGCCCACCGGGGCCCGCCGGATCTTCGTGCGGCACGAAATCGAGGGCTATTCCAACCGCGAGGTCGCGCGCGAGCTGGGACTCCGGAGCGGCAGCGTCCGGGCGCAGCTGTTCCGCGCCCGCCGGCTGCTGGCGGCCAGGCTTGCACGATGACCCGCACCGCCGGCCGCTCCGTCCCCTCCGAACTCTGGCGCCGGGTCGCGGCAGCAACACAATACGACCAACCAGTGGAGCCGCGACGTTCCCGGTCAGGCTGGGTGCTGTTGGGGCTGGGGTTGCTGTCCGGCGGGATCGGAGGAACCTGGGTGGCGTACCGGGAGCCGCGCGACCCGGCAGCACGCCTGGAGCAGGCCAGGGAGCGGCAGGAACGGGCGGCTGCTGCGGTCACGGTCCGGCACTTCGATTCAGCGACAGCCGTGGCGAGCTCACCAGAGCGCTGAACAGGATAGAGTTGCGCTGGCGCGACAGCTCCGGCGGTCCCGGCGCCACCTCAACACGACTCTCTGAAGTGACCGGTTTTGCCTGTTGCCACCTCGGGAATCGAGGGGCAAATTCAGGCCCTCAGGTGATAAGCCGGAAGTCCTGTGGCAGCTCTGGAACAGCTCCAGTCAGTATTGGGAGACCGTTATCGCGTCGAGCGCCAGTTCGGCGAAGGGGGCATGGCCACGGTCTTCCTTGCCGAGGACCTGAAACACCACCGGCCGGTCGCGGTCAAACTCTTCAAACCTGAACTTTCCGCCGTGCTGGGAGGCGACCGGTTCCTCCGGGAGATCGAGATCGCCGCCAGGCTCCAGCATCCCCACATCGTTCCCCTCTACGATTCCGGTCAGGCCGACGGTTTGCTCTTCTACGTCATGCCCCTGGTGGAAGGCGAATCGCTGCGGCAGCGGCTCAACCGCGAGCAACAGCTCCCGCTCGAGGATGCGCTTCAAATCACGAAGGAAGTCGGCAGCGCGCTCCAGTATGCCCACAGCCACGGGGTCGTCCACCGTGACATCAAGCCGGAGAACATCCTGCTCTCCGGTGGCGTCGCCCTGGTCGCGGATTTCGGGATTGCGCGCGCCTTGAGCGCGGCCGGGGGAGAGCACCTGACCCAGACCGGCATGGCCATCGGGACGCCGGCGTATATGAGTCCGGAGCAGGCCACGGCCACTGCGATCGATGCCCGGAGCGATCAGTACAGCCTGGCCTGCACCCTGTACGAGATGCTGATCGGGCAGCCCCCCTTCACCGGGCCTTCACCGATGGCGATCATGGCCCGGCACTCGCTCGAGGCCGTGCCCAGCCTCCAGATCGTACGGCAGTCGGTGCCCGATGAGGTCGAGGACGCGATCATGCGGGCGATGGCCAAAACGCCGGCGGACCGATTTCCGTCGATGCAGCACTTTGTCGATACCCTTGCCGCTGCGGCTCCCCGAGCCACCGGGCGCCATACCGCCGCGACCGCCAGAAAGCGCGCCTCATCCCGTGCCCGGCCGGTCCGAATAGCCGGCGTGGTCGGTACGCTCGCCGTCATAGCTGCCGCCGCCGTCTGGGCCGTGCGGGGGGGCCTCGGCGGCCGAGCCGCCGGTTCCGCCGCATCCGCTGGTCTCGATCCCCTGAGCATTGCGGTGCTCTACTTCAGAGACCTGAGCCCCGACACCAGTCTGGCCGCCGTTGCCGACGGTTTCTCCGAGGCCCTGATCGACGAACTGCGGCAGGTCAGAAACCTCCGCGTCATCAGCCGCAACGGCGTCGCTCCCTATCGCCGGCGGCAGTTGCCGCTCGACAGCATTGCGCGGGTGGTGCAGGCGGGCACGCTGGTCGATGGGTCGATCGAGCCCGGGAGGGACCGGCTCCGGGTGCAGGTCCGCTTGGTGGACGGGGCCAGCGGCGCCGACCTCGACCGCACGGCCTTCGAGCTGCCCGCCCGGGGCCTGCTGGCGATTCGGGATTCGCTGATTCAGGCGACCGCGGCGGTGCTGCGGCGGCAGCTCGGTCAGGATGTCAGGCTTCGGGCTCAGCGGGCAGCCACCGCCTCGGTGTCCGCATGGTCGCTGGTGCAGCAGGCAGAGCGGACCCGGAAGGACGCCGAGGCCCTGCTGGCCGAGGGTCAGAGCGAGGCCGCCCTCCAGCGATTGGACCAGGTCGACAGTCTGCTCGCGGCGGCCGAGCGGGAAGACCCCGAATGGCTG
>DASTEX010000656.1:0-2685 GCA_035709185.1 Gemmatimonadales bacterium | reverse complement strand
AATGATGCGTTCAAGCGTACCGAGCCACTGCTCCAGGACCGCAACCAGAACATCGCGCGGCTTGCCGGGGTGGTCATCCAGCTCTACCACCGCGGCGTTGATGAAGCACCCTCCGGGGAGCTCCCCACCCAGTCCCCAGTCGAGCCAGCGGCGGAAGATCTCGCGGAGACGGGGTTCGCCCCGGGGAGCACGCAGGGCGGGCCGGATCACCTGCTCGGTGAAGCGGGACACCGCTCGCTCAATGACCTGGACCTGAAGCTCTTCCTTCGATCCGAAGTGGGCGTAGAGTCCACTCTTGGACAAGTCGAGGTCGTCGGCCAGGTCTCCCAAGGTAAGACCCCCCAGCCCATCCCGGCTGGCCAGCTCCACCGCCCGGTCGAGGATCCGGTCCCGAGTCGCAAGGCCCTTGCTCATGGCCCCATGATACGAACGGTCGTGCTATTGTCAATACCAGCGGTGTGGCGAACCCCTGCCAGCTACGTCCATTTCCCGTGGACTATTGAGGAGGCGCCTGTGCGTTGGAATCCGGGAGGCCGCAGCCGAAACCTGGAAGACCGGCGGGCTACCACCGGCCGAGGACTTCGAATGGGAGCAGGCATGGGCATCGGCGGACTCATCGCCGCGGCGGCCATAGCCCTCCTCATGGGCCAGAATCCGCTGGTGGTGATTGGGGAGCTGCTGGGCGGCAGCCCCGGAAGCCAAGTGGTCGGCCCCCCGCCGACGGAAGCGGAGCTGGCGGCGGAGGAGGAGCAGGTCCAGTTCGTTTCGTTCGTGCTGGATGACGCGCAGGAGACCTGGCGAGAGATCTTCAGAAACACGGGCGCAGAATACCAGGACGCGCGCCTGGTGCTGTTCCGCGATGCGGTCGAGTCCACCTGTGGTTTCGCCCAGGCCGCCATGGGACCGTTCTACTGTCCGCCCGACTATCGGGTCTACATCGACCTGAGTTTCTTCGATGAGCTAAGGCAGCGGTTCGGCGCCAAGGGGGATTTCGCCGAGGCCTATGTGATCGCGCACGAGATCGGGCATCACGTGCAGAACATTCTGGGCATCGAACGGCAGGTCCGTTCGGCCATGCAGTCGGACCCGGGGCAGCGGAACGAGCTCTCGGTGCGGCTGGAACTGCAGGCCGATTGTCTCGCCGGGGTCTGGGGCCATTCCGCGGCTCAGCGCAACCGGCTCGACCCGGGCGATGTCGAGGAAGGACTGGGAGCAGCCGCGGCGATCGGCGACGACCGGATCCAGCGCATGAGCACCGGCCGGGTGCAGCCCGAGTCGTTCACCCACGGGTCCTCGGAACAGCGAGTCCAGTGGTTCCGGCGCGGGCTGGAATCGGGCCAGTACGAGTCCTGCAATACCTTCTGAATGCAGAGTGCAGAGTTCAGAGTTCAGAGTGCAGAATGTAGAATGGAGTGCAGGGTGCAGGGTGCAGGGTACCGAATAGCGGAGTAATTGATACGGCTAACGGCTGACGGCTAGCGCCTAACGGCTGAATGCCTCAGTTCCATTTCAGTTCGCGGAGCTGATCGAGGTTCAGATTCCCCCCGCTCAGGACGCAGACCACCCGCGAGCCGCGGGGGAGATCGATCAGTCCATTGAGCAGCGCGGCCACCGGTGCCGCCGCGGCGCCTTCCGCCACCAGCTTGCAGCGCTCCATCACCCACAGCAGCGCCTCGAAAATCTTCCGGTCGGGCAGCGTCACGATCTGGTCCACGAATCGCTGGCAGACCGAGAAGGTGTGGTTGCCCACCCGGCGCACCCGGAGTCCGTCGATGATGGTGCCGCAGTCGATGGTGACCACCTCGCCGGCCTGGAGGCTCCGCTGCATGGCCGGTCCGTCCGAGGATTCCACTCCGATGACCCGCACCGACGGGTTGTGGCTCTTGACCGCCATGGAAACGCCCGAGATCAGGCCGCCGCCGCCGATCGGCACAATGACCGCATCCACTTCCGGTAGCGCTTGGACGATCTCGAGGCCGAGGGTACCCTGCCCCGCGATGAGATCGGGATCGTCGAACGGGCTGATGTAGGTCAGGCCTTCGGTGCGGACCAGTTCCCGGGCCTTCTCGTTCGCCTCATCCCAGATCCTTCCCGCCAGCACCACCTCGGCCCCGTACCCGCGGGTGGCCGCGATCTTGGCCGGGGTGGCGTTCTCCGCCATGCAGACCACGGCCCGGATGCCGTGAATGCGGGCCGCGAGCGCTACGCCCTGGGCGTGATTTCCAGCGGAGGAGCAGACCACGCCTCGCTGCTTCTCCTCCTCGCTCAGGCACGTGAACTTGTTGAGCGGTCCCCGGATCTTGTACGAGCCGACCCGCTGGAACATCTCGGCCTTCAGGTAGACGTCGTAGCCGGTGGTCTCGGACAGTTGCCGGGAGCTGAGCAGCGGGGTCAGATGAATGTGAGGCGCGATCCGGGCGCGGGCTTCCCGGAAGTCGGCCAGGGTCAGGGTGAGCATTGGAGTGAAGAATAACCGGCTGCGGGGAGTCGCAAGTCCCTACAAATTGCAGATTGCAGATTGAAGATTTGCAGGGTACAAAGCGCGGAGTGCAGAGTGCAGAAGGGTCGAGATGCAGGCGACCGCGGGTCGCCGCCCTCGCTGCACTCTGCCAGCTGTAATGACTTGCGGTTCCGCTCTGCCGGTTATCTTCAGCTCCAATGCTCACCCTGACCCTGGCCGCCTTC
>DASTEX010000655.1:0-4165 GCA_035709185.1 Gemmatimonadales bacterium | reverse complement strand
ATGGGCCCAGATCAAGCGCAAGAAGGCCGCGACCGACGCCAAGCGGGCTTCGCTGTGGACCAAGCTCATCCGGGAAATCACCGTGTCGGCCCGGCAGGGTGGGGGTGATCCCACCGGGAATCCCCGGCTTCGCCTGGCGGTGGATGCGGCCCGGGCAGCCAACATGCCGAACGACAACATCGACCGGGCCATCAGGAAAGGCACCGGCGAGCTGGGCGGTGCGGCGTACGAGGAAGTGAGCTACGAAGGCTACGGCCCGGGCGGGACGGCCATCTACATCGAGGCGTCCACCGATAACGCCAACCGCACCGTGGCGGAGATCCGGCACGTCTTCAGCCGCAACGGCGGGAATCTGGGCGCCTCCAACTCGGTCGCCTGGATGTTCGACCGCAAGGGACAGATCTGGCTCGACGCCACCAGACTGGAAGAGGAGAAGGCGCTGGAAGACGCCCTCGAAGCCGGCGCCGAGGATTTCGTCCGCGAAGGCGACCAGTACATCGTGTCCACCGCGCCGGCCTCCTTCCACGCGGTGCAGGACGCGCTCAAGGCCCGGGGCTATGCTCCGGTGGCCGCCGAGCTGGCGATGGTTCCCCGCAATATCGTTCGGGTGGAAGGCGCCGACGCCGAGCGGCTGCTCAAAATGATTGACGCGCTGGAAGAGCTGGACGACGTATCCAAGGTGTTTGCCAACTTCGATATCGACGCATCTCAGCTGGCCGAGGCGGAGGCCTGATCCCCGCCCGCAGCCGATGATGATACTGGGCGTCGACCCGGGCACGGCCATCACCGGCTTCGGGGTCGTCGCTTCGATGCCGGCCCGCACCGGCCGACTGGTCGAGTGCGGCGTGCTCCGGACTCGCACCGCCGATGAGCTTCCCGCCCGGCTGCGCCATATCTACGAAGGACTGACCGAATTGCTGGAACGCCACCGGCCGGATGTGGTGGCGGTGGAAGGCGTGTTCTACGGATCAAATGCCCGTACCACCGTGGTACTGGGCCACGCCCGGGGGGTCGTCCTGCTGGCCGCGGCCCAGGCCGGGATTCCGGTGGAGGAGTATTCCCCCGCGATGATCAAGAAGGCCGTGGTCGGTCGCGGCGCGGCCCTCAAACCGCAGGTGGGGTACATGGTGGCCCGCCTGCTCCAGCTGCGGGAGCCGCCCAGTCCGGCCGATGCCGCCGACGGGGTGGCGGTCGCCTTGACCCACCTCCTGGTCTCCCGCCGGCCCCGGCTGGCCCGATGATCGCATTCGTGACCGGGGTCCTGGCCGACAAATCTCCCGACGCGATCGTGATCCAGACCAGCGGTGGCGTGGGCTACGAGCTCACGGTTCCGTTAGGCGTGTTCGAACGCCTCCCCCAGGTGGGACAGTCCTGCAGTCTGTTCACTGCCCTGGTGGTCAAGGAAGACGGCTGGTCGCTCTTCGGGTTCGACACCGCCGCCGAGCGGACCGTTTTCCAGCGGCTGCTGGGCGCGAGCGGGTTCGGTCCCAAGCTGGCGATTGCGCTGCTCTCGAGTCTGGGTCCCGACCGCACGGTCCGGAGCATCCGCGAGCGCGACCTGGCCGCGCTCAGCACGGTCAGCGGGATCGGGCGGAAGAAAGCCGAGCGGCTGGTGCTGGAACTGCGGGACCGCTTCGCCGATGTGGTGCTAGATTCCGCGCCGAGGGCGCCCCGAGGCGGCATGGAGGCGGTACGCGCCCTCGAAAATCTGGGCTATCCTTCCGCCGCGGCCGAAGACGCCGTGCGCCTGGTGCTCGATGCCGATCCCCATGCCGAAACGGCGCAGGTCGTCCGGGCGGCGCTCAAACATCTCATGGGCTCCCGAGGAGGGCGATCGTGAAGGTGACCGCCGAGTGGCAATGCACCCGGTGTGGCAGCACCAATCGCAAGCTGGTGGAGCGGAACCAGACCGAGGTTGGCGACAAATGCCTCTCATGCCATCAGAAACACATCCTCAATCCCGGCCTGCGACCGGTCCGGTGGACCGCGCGCGCCGCGTGAAGGCTGATCGCCGTCCGTGAGCCGGGTCGAAATCACCACGCCCGATGTGTTGCCGGAGGAGCGCAGCAGCGAGACCGCGCTCCGTCCCTCCCGGCTGGACGAGTTCGTGGGACAGGAGCAGGTGCGCTCCTCCCTCCAGATCGCGATCGACGCGGCCCGGGCCCGAGGCGAGCAGCTGGATCACACCCTGTTCTTCGGCCCCCCCGGCCTGGGTAAGACCACCCTCGCCATGCTGATGGCGAAGGAGATGGGCGTGCAGTGCCGCACGTCCTCCGGTCCAGTACTGGAAAAAGCCGGCGACCTGGTCGGCCTGCTGACCAGCCTGAGCCCGGGCGACATCCTGTTTATCGACGAGATCCACCGGCTGCGTCCGGTGCTGGAGGAGTTTCTCTATCCGGCCATGGAGGACTTCCGGGTCGATGTCCGGATCAGTGAAGGTCCCAATGCCCAGACGCTGCCGATGGCCCTGGAACGGTTCACCCTGGTCGGCGCCACCACCCGATATGGACAGCTCACTCCCCCGATGCGGGCCCGATTCGGCCTGGTCGAACGGCTGAACTACTACCCGCCGGAGGACCTGGCCCGGATCGTCACCCGTTCGGCCGGAATTCTCGACGTGCCGATCGAAGCGCAGGGAGCGCTCGAAATCGCCCGCCGCAGCCGGGGAACCCCGCGGGTCGCCAACCGGCTGTTGCGCCGGGTCCGGGATTACGCCCAGGTGCGGGCCGGCGGGGTGATCACGTCGCAGGTGGCCGCCGATGCGCTGGCGCGGCTCAACGTGGATGAATTCGGGCTCGATGACATGGATGCCCGGATCCTCAGCACCATCGTGGAGAAGTTCGGCGGCGGGCCGGTGGGCCTGGCCACGCTCGCTGCGGCCGTGGGTGAAGACGCGGGAACGCTGGAGGAAGTGTACGAGCCGTTCCTGATGCAGCAGGGCTTCATCGACCGGACTCAGCGCGGCCGGGTCGCCACCGCCCAGGCCTACCGGCGCCTCGGCATCAGACCTCCCGCAGGGCAGGCCAGCATCTTTGACTCCTGAGCGCCGGCACAGCCTCTCCGATTTCGATTACACCCTGCCGCCGGAGCTGATCGCCCAGCGCCCGGCGGCCCAGCGGGGCGAGAGCCGCCTGCTGGCCGTGCACCGGGACAGCGGCGCGCTGGAAGACCTGTGGTTCGGCGCCCTCGTGAGCCTGGTCCCCGCGGGTGATCTCCTCGTCCTCAACAGCACCCGGGTCCGGCATGCCCGGTTCATCGGGACCCGGCCCTCGGGCGCACCGGCGGAGGTCCTGCTGATCCACCCCGCGCCGGACGGCGCCTGGGTGGCGTTAGGCAGGCCCGGCACCGCCCTCCGGCCCGGCAAGCGGGTCCGGATCGGCCCGGATGCGTTCATCGAAACGGCGGAGATCCTGGAAGACGGCAACCGGCTGATCCGGTTCGTCGGCACCACCGCCGACGATGCCATGGAGCGGTACGGCCGGCTGCCGCTGCCGCCGTACATCACCCGCGAGCCCGACGAAAACGACGAAGACCGCTATCAGACGGTCTTCGCCGATCGCGAAGGCAGCGTGGCGGCGCCGACCGCGGGCCTGCACTTCACCGGCCAGCTGCTGGGTGCGCTGCGGGCCAAGGGAGTCCGGCTCGGCACGCTGGACCTCGAAGTGGGCCCCGGAACCTTCAAACCGGTCGAGACCGAAGACCTGAGCCGTCACGTGATGCACCCCGAACGGTTCGAGATCTCGACCGACCTGGCAGAGGCGGTTCAGGCCACCCGGACCGGAGGCGGCAAAGTGTGGGCCGTGGGAACGACCGCGGTCCGGGCCCTGGAAGCGGCCGCGATCGACAAGGGACGGATCCGCCCCGGCCGGGACGAGACCCGGCTCTTCATCCGGCCGGGTTACCGCTTCAAGGTGGTCGATCGGCTGATCACGAATTTTCATTTACCGCGAACGACTCTGCTGATGCTGGTGAGCGCCTTTGCCGGGAGAGACCCGATCCGGAACGCCTACCAGCATGCCATCGACCAGCGCTACCGATTCTATTCCTATGGCGACGCGATGGTCATACTGTGAGCATTAAGGAGTAAGGGCTCTTCAGGCCTTTGAGTGGGTTGCCCGGCGAGTCGCTACCGCCCGACGCCTCGATTCACGCGGTAGGCGCGGAG
>DASTEX010000654.1:0-2292 GCA_035709185.1 Gemmatimonadales bacterium | reverse complement strand
GCCAAGGAGGTGATGGACCGGCTGCAGGTGGGTCCCGAGGCGCTCTTCTCCACGCTGGGCCGGACCGCGGCCCGGGGCATGGAGAGCGTGCTCATCGCCCGCCGGATGGAACACTGGTACCAGCGGCTGGTGGACCGGGTGAAGAGCGGCGACGTCAGCACCTGGACCGGGAAGGCCTGGGAGCCGGGGAGCTGGCCCCAGCGCGCCCAGGGCTACGGCTTCCTGGACGCGCCGCGGGGCGCTTTGGGGCACTGGGTGGTGATCGAGGACGGTAAGATCGCCAACTACCAGTGCGTGGTGCCCAGCACCTGGAACTGCTCCCCGCGGGACGCGCAGGGCCAGCTCGGCCCCTATGAAGCGAGCCTGACGGACAACCATCCCCTGGTGGACCCCAAGCGTCCGCTCGAGATCCTCCGCACCATCCACAGCTACGATCCCTGCATGGCGTGCGGGGTCCACGTGCTGGACCCGGCCGGCGGGCTGATCACGGAGGTGAAGGTCCAATGACCAGCGGCGGCGCGGTGGCGGACCGCGACAAGCTCGCCCGCCAGGGAGAGTACCGCTGGGTCTACCTGTGGAGCTGGCCGATCCGGGCCATGCACTGGATCGCGGCGATCTCCATCGTGGTGCTGGCGGTGACCGGGTTCTTCATCGGGCGGCCGTACTTCATGGCGGGCGGCGAGGCGGGCAGCCCCTACGTGATGGGCACGGTCCGCTTCATTCACTACGTGGCGGCCGCCTTCCTCGTGATGACGGGGATCGTCCGGCTCTACTGGCTCTTCGCGGGCAACAAGTTCGAGCGGTGGAAGGCGCTCTTTCCGGTGACCCGGAAGGACTTCGTCAACCTGATCCGGCAGATGAAGCACTATGCCATGCTGGACAAGCACGGGGACGAGCCGCACTACCTGGGCCACAACCCGCTCCAGCAGCTCTCCTATACCGGCATCTATGTCCTGGCGCTGATCCAGGTCATCACCGGGTTCGCCCTCTACGTCCAGGCCACCCCGCAGAGCTGGGGCTTCCAGATCATGGGTTGGGTGGTGCCGGGGCTCGGGGGGCTCCAGATGGTCCGGTTCATCCACCACGTTACCACCTGGGCGTTCCTCATCTTCATCCCGATGCACGTCTACTTCGCCACCCGCGCCGACGTCATGGAGCGGGAGGGATCCATCTCGAGCATCGTGAGCGGCGGCCGGTTCGTCTCGGCCGCGCACCGCTACGAGGACGAGTAGCCGGCCGCCGGGCGCCGGACCCGGCGGTAGTCGAGCAGGGCGAGCACGAGGCACAGCACGATGGTGACGGTGCTCTCGAAGCACCACGGGCAGAACGTCTTCAATACCACCCACTCGCCGTACTTGAGCCGGATGGTGAAGAGCACGGCGGGGACGATGAGCCCCAGGAGCAGGAGCGTCGGCCCCGCCCGCGACGCCTGAGCGGGCGACAACCCCCAGAGCGCGGCGCCCAGCACGAGGGTGTATCCCACCGCGCCGATCAGCGCCACGTCCACCCCCAGAAACCATCCCCACCGGCTCATCATCGCGATCTCGCACCCGCGATTCCCCGTGCAGGTGAGGGGGCCGGTGAAACCGGCCTTCCAGAGATGCAGGTAGAGCGCGACGAGGCCGGCGACCAGGGCCAGCAGGGCGATCGCCATCCGATAGCGCAGCGGGTTCGACATGGCATGGATTCTCGGGCCGGCACTCTCCTGCCGCAACCCGCGCGCCGGCTCAGGCTCCCGGCGCCGGAGCGGGCTGGGGCGGCGGGCTCGAGTCCCGGGCGGCGACCCAGCGGTCCTGGGCCCAGCGGATGTAGCCGATGAGCACGGGCAGCTCGTGGGGGCGGACGGTGCGGACCGCCGGCATGTCGTCGAAGTCCCAATGCCGCCGGGGCGTGCCGGCCAGCACCGCCCGCCGGATCGCCGAATCGGGGAAGCGGGGTGCCAGGTAGAGGGTGTCCAGCAGCGGAGGCCCGCCGGCGAACCCCGAGCCCGACTGGCCGTGGCAGCCGCTGCAGTTGGCCAGGAAGAGCGCCGCCCCCTCGGCGTGCTCCGGAGGCACCGGCCCGGGCTCGAACGGCGGAGGGCCGGACAGCGCACGGCCTGCCGCATCCGCCCCGCCGCAGCCGGCCAGCACCCCGGCCAGCAGGAGCCGGCTCGCCAGGTGAGATCTCCGATCGCGCATGGCGTAAGCTATGCCTCCGCGCGGCGGGTTTGCCAACTTTGCAGGACTCTGCCGCACCCCCGCCGGCAACCCACCTCGATCGGTCATTCTGGCAAGCTCGCCGCGGCACGGC
>DASTEX010000653.1:0-2551 GCA_035709185.1 Gemmatimonadales bacterium | reverse complement strand
TGCGGTCGGTCTACCACCACCGCAACCTGCCGTTCCTGATGCAGGTCCTGCTGGAAGACGTGGCCGCCGCCATCCTGGCAGTTCGGATAGCCGGTGTGCTGGGCCCCGTGGCCGCCCCGCTGCTGGCCGGTGTGATTCTGGCCGCCGGCCATCTGGCGACGTCGGTCCAGACCGGTGTGACTGAAGGGATACTGCAGCTCGCGCTGCTCGACGTCGTCCTGGCGATAGCCGTGGTGGCGGTGGTGCAGCGCTCGGCCGATGTCTGGTGGTTCTGGGGAGTGCACTTTGCGATGGATATGACCCAGTCCGCGACCTTGGGAACAATCACTTCATGAGAGGCTGTAGCTTCCGGCTCACCCGCGCCCGGCTGCTGGCCGGTCTGGCCGCCCTGGGCGCCGGCTGCAATTCGACGGCCGATGCGGGCAATGCCACCCCACCCATTCCCATGGGCGAACCCCCGGTGGAGTACCCGGCTGACCTCTATTCACGGGGAGTCGGAGGAACCGTGGAACTGCTGCTCTTCGTGGATTCGAACGGTGTGGTGGTTCCCGACTCCACCAGGGTCAACCAGACCAGCGGGCAGCGCGCGCTCGATTCGGCCGCCCTCGCCGCGGCTCCCAAGTTGCAGTACAGTCCAGCTACCCGGAATGGGCGGCCGATCGCAACCTCGTTCCTCCAGCCGATCCACTTCCGCCACCCCGGATCCACGGCCGATACCACGAATCGATGACCCCGCCCCATACGCGACCCTACGAGTCCGTCCTCGAGACCATCGGCTGGACTCCCCTGATTCGACTGGGCCGGGTGGGGGCCGGCATTCGCACTCCGGTGTACGGCAAGGCCGAATACGCCAACCCCGGCGGCTCGGTAAAGGACCGGATCGCGCTGGGAATCATCGAGGCGGCGGAACAGGCGGGTGAGCTCCGGCCCGGCGGCACCATCGTGGAGGGCACTTCGGGAAACACCGGCGTGGGCCTCGCAATTGCCGCGGCGCTCAAGGGGTACCGCTGCGTCTTTACCATGCCGGACAAGATGTCGCAGGAGAAGGTCAGACTTCTCAAGGCCTTCGGCGCGGAAGTGGTGATCACGCCGACCGCCGTCCCTCCCGACCATCCCGAGAACTACGTCCAGAAAGCCAAGCACATCACCCAGGAAACTCCCGGCGCCATCCTCGCCAACCAGTTTTACAACGACCGGAACCCGGAGGCGCACTACTGCACCACCGGCCCCGAGATCTGGGAGCAGACCGGGGGCCGCGTCACCCACTTCGTGGCCGGCGCGGGCACCGGCGGGACCGTAAGCGGGGTCGGCAAATTCCTGAAGGAAAAGAAGCCTTCGGTGAAGGTGATCGCGGGCGACCCGGTCGGCTCGCTCTACACCGGCTACTCCCGCTCCCACACGATGGGCGAAGGACACCCGTACAAGGTGGAGGGCATCGGCGGCGACAAGATTCCCACCACCATCTGGTGGGACTGGATCGACGAGTTCCGGCAGCTCTCCGACCGGGAGTCCTTCGCCATGGCCCGCCGCATGGCACGCGAGGAAGGCATCTTCGTAGGCGGCTCCGCCGGACTCAACGTGGCACTGTCGCTCCAGGTGGCGCGGGAAGTGGACGACCCCGAGGCCTGCGTGGTGACCATTCTGACCGACACGGGCGAGCGCTACCTGTCGAAGGTCTTCAACGCTGAGTGGATGCAGGAAAACCAGATGCTCGAGGCGCCCCGGCCCACGGTGGAAGACCTGATGAACAAGCGTCCCCGCCGGGCCCCCGCCCTGGTGAGCGTCGCTCCGTCGGCCCAGGTGCGCCAGGCGCTCAACCTCATGCGGACCTGGGACGTCAGCCAGATTCCCGTGATCGACGACGGCAAGTGCCTCGGCACGCTGGTGGACGGGCCCCTGATGGCGCAGGCCATCGCGCAGCCGCCCCTGCTCGATCGGCCGGTGCGGGAGGTCATGGAGAAACCGCTGCCGGTGGTCGAGAGCAGCCTGACCGCCGATCGCCTGGCCCTGATGCTCACGCGCGAAAGCCCCGCGGCCCTGGTACAGAAGTCCGGCGGGCTGATCGGCATCGTGAGCCGGATGGACCTGCTGGAAGAGATGCTTGGGACTCGATAAACGGTTAGCGGTTAACAGTTAACGGTTAACGGTTAGCGGTTAGCAGTTAGCGGTTAGCAGTTGGTGGTCAGTCGTTACTACCGTCAGCGGTGGCGGTTTTTCGGAACAATCAGCCCGGTACCTGCACAAATCCTCGAGATTCACGGCTAACTGCTAACTGCTAACCGCTAACTTCTGATGCGAGTCACCGTACTCACTGGCGGAACTTCGGCTGAGCGCGACGTCGCCATCGCCTCGGCGGTGCAGGTCGTGGCCGCGCTCCGCAGCCGGGGGCACACCGTCTCGGTGGTCGACACCGCCCGCGGTTTCATCCCCCGGTCGGACGACTCCCGTCTGCTCTCCGGTGTGGGCGGCACGGCGCCGCCCTCGAACGAGGAGCTGGTCGCCCTCGAGCGGGGCGTGCTTTTGTCGGGACTCGGCAACCTTCCCGTCGTGC
>DASTEX010000652.1:0-3630 GCA_035709185.1 Gemmatimonadales bacterium | reverse complement strand
TGCACGCGAGTGCCGCAGTGGTCACGTTCCTCCCACCTCGGAGAATCGAGGAGCGGCTGGGCATCCTGAGACGGCTCGCGCTCAAGCGCCCGTTGCCCGGCCGCGTGGGGCTGGGGCCTGAACCCGACGCATCCTGGCGCTGGCGCAGCGAGCTGGCCGAACGGTGGAAGTCGCTGCCGGCCGGGGAGGGGTGCGCGGTCGTATCCGGTGAGTACGACGCTGCGGTGGTCGGGGTCGAGCTGCTTTCACGCGGGCGAGTGCTGGCCGCGTTCGCGCTGGGCCGCCGGGGCCGGAGCGGGTGGACCAGCGATCCGTCGCTGGTGGATCAGCTGCTGTCCGAGGCGAGGCACGGGCCCGCCGGCCCGGATGACCCGGCGGCCTTCGCCGCGGTAGCGGGATCGCTCCGGAGAGCCATCCGGGCAGCCGTGTTAGGCGCTACCGGGAGTCTCTGGCGGATTCGCCCGCTGGGCCGCTGGGCCCGGCCGGCGCTGGCCCGGCTGAGGGTGCTGGCCGCGGAGGCGGTCCGCGGGCGGGACGCGACGTCGCTGGCGTTCGCGGATCGCGGGATATCGTTTCTCCGGCGGGGGCATACCGCGGGCGAGCGCTACCTGGCGACCCGACTGGCCGAAGCATCCGATGAAGCCCTGGTCCATCTGCTGGGCGAGCTTCCGCCGCCCGATCCGCTGCCCGCACCGGTCGAGGCACGGATCGTTGGCGCGATCATCTTCAAACGGGAGCGGCAGTGAGTCGTAGGTAGTGAGCGGGAGGCCGGGCCGGGCGCAACCGCCGGCCGGTGCTACTTTTCCGCATGGGAAAATTCCGGGCCGTCCTCTTCGACCTCGACGGCACGCTGATCGATTCGGTCCGCCTGATCCTCGACAGCTATCACCACACGCTTTCGGTCCATGGACTGCCGCCGCGGCCGGACGAGCACTGGCTCCGCGGCATGGGCACGCCGCTCCGGGTCCAGTTCCGGGAATGGTCGGAGGACCCGGCGCAGCTCGAGGCCCTGGTCGTCACCTACCGGGAATACAACCTGCGGCACCACGACGGCCGGGTGACGCCCTATCCGGGCGTGGTGGACATGATCCGGTGGATCCGCACCGCCGGCACCCGTACCGCCCTCGTGACCAGCAAGAACCGGGAAGGCGCGCTGCGCGGGCTCAGGGTATCCGGGCTCGAGGGGACGATGGAAGCAATCATCGGCGCCGACGACGTGACCCATCCCAAACCGCATCCCGAGCCGGTACTGCGGGCGCTGGAGCAGCTCGACGCCGCACCCCGCGACACTCTCTTCGTCGGCGACAGCGTACACGACATGGAGTCGGGCCGGCAAGCCGGGGTCTCGACCGCCGCCGTGCTCTGGGGACCGTTCACCCGCGAGCACCTGACCGGGTCGCAACCGGATCACTGGCTGGAACGTCCGTCCGACCTGATGGCCCTCTTCGGAGACTGAAGTTGCCGGTCCCGCCGGTCGCGGCCATTGTCCTTGCCGCCGGTCTCGGCCGCCGCTTCGGAAGCGCCAAACTGCTCGCGGAATGGCGAGGCCAGCCGGTCGTCGCCCATGTACTCGACCGGGTGGCCGCTGCCCGCGATGCGGGACTCCTCACCGGCGCAGTGGTAATCCATCGGCCGGACGATCTGGAAACACCGGCCCTGGCGAGGCAGCGAGGTCTGGAACCGCATCTCAATCCCCGGCCGGTCACGGGAATGGCGTCCAGTCTGCGGATCGGGCTGATGGTCGTCGCCGCCGACCGATGGCAGCCGCTCGAAGGCGCCATGGTGCTGCTGGGCGATCAGCCACTGATCCGGCAGGAAGTGCTTGAAGCGCTGGTCCGGGCCTTCCGCCCGTCGATGGATCTCGTGCGACCCCAGTATCAGGGCGACCCGTCAGGCCCAGGTCACCCGGTCATCGTGCACCGGCGGATCTGGGACCGGGCGAGAAGTCTCACCGGCGACCAGGGCTTCCGGGTCCTCGGTACGTGGGGGAACCTCCGAATGGGCACGATCCAGGTTCCCGGCGTGAATCCCGATGTCGACACCCCGGAGGATCTCCTGGCGCTGGACCGGGACGCCGACCCGGCAGGGCAGTGATGGCGAACCCGGTGGTGTACTTCGACGGCGTCTGCGGACTCTGCAACCGGTTCGTCGACTTCGGACTGCACTACGACCGGCAGCGGCGACTCCGGTTCGCTCCCATCCAGGGAGAGACGGCCGCGCGGCGACTCCGCTCTGATCTGGCGACCGATCCCACCACAATAGTGCTGGAGGAAGACGGCAACCTCCGCTTCCGATCGGACGCGATCCTGCGAATCTTCCATCATCTGGGCGGCGGGTGGCGTCTGCTGGGCATCTTCCGGATCATTCCCCGCCCGCTGCGCGACGTTATATACGACTGGATTGCCCGAAACCGGTATTCCTGGTTCGGCAAACGGGACACCTGCCGGCTGCCGACGCCGGAGGAGCGGGAGGCGTTTCTTCCTTAGGCGGGCAGGCGGGCAGGCGGGCAGGCGGGCAGGCGGACGGTATATTCCGCCCGCCCGCCTATCTTCCGCATATGCGCGACCTGCTTCACGACTATGAACGACTGGCGGCCCAGGGCCCGGTGGGCCGGGCCGTGGTCACCCGCGTCTGGGGATCGGCTCCGCGGATCGAGGGCAGCAACCTGATCGCCACCGCCGACGGCCAGATGGCGGGATCGGTCTCGGGCGGCTGCGTGGAGGGGGCGGTGGTGACTGCCGTGGGTGAGGCCATCCGGAGCGGGGAGTCCAGCCTGATCGAATTCACCGTATCCCACGAGCGGGCCTGGGAAGTGGGATTGGCCTGCGGCGGCAGCATCTCCGTCTTCGTCGAGCCCCTAGTGCGGCCCGAGCTGCTGGAGGCGGTCCGGGGTCCCGGCGGCACCGTCGTGCCGAGTGTGATTGCCGGCTCGCCCCGGCTGGGCCGGCCCGATCCCGCGCTGGCCGCCGCCATCGCGGCCGAATCATCCGCGGCCCTCTCGTCCCTGTCGTCACGCACGGTGACCATTCCGGGACCGGCCGGCGAAATCAGCGTGTTTCTGGAAGTATTTCCGAAGCAGCCCACGCTCTTCCTGATCGGAGCGGTGCATATCGCGGAAGAGATGGTGAAGCTGGCCCGGCCGCTGGGCTACCGGACGGTGGTCGCAGACGGCCGGGGGGCGTTCCTGAGCCGTGACCGGTTCCCCGAGGCGGACCTCCTGGTCCAGGCGTGGCCGGAGGATGCGTTCAGGCAGGTGGGAGTGGACGACGCGACCTGTATCTGCGTGCTCTCCCACGATCCCAAGTTCGACGAACCGGCGCTGGATTTCGCTCTTCGCTCTCCCGCGGCGTACATCGGGGCCATCGGATCGCGGAAGACCCAGGAGCAGCGGCGGCAGCGGCTGCGGAACTCCGGGTATTCAGAGGAGGAGATCGCGCGGCTGCACGGGCCGATCGGCCTCGACCTCGGTGGCCGACATCCCGGGGAAATTGCGCTCGCGATCCTGGCGGAGATCACGGCGGTCCGGCACGGGAAGCTGGTGGCGCGGGAGGCGATCTCTGTCTGAGCGGGCAGGCGGGCGGGCGGGCAGGCGGGCGGTTGACGAACCAGATGGCACTGCTAACCGCTAAC
>DASTEX010000651.1:0-8908 GCA_035709185.1 Gemmatimonadales bacterium | reverse complement strand
GGCCCTGATCGTTTTCTTCTGGGGCCTGGTGCTGGCCGGCGACGAGATCCTGCCGCGGATCGGGTATTCGATTGCGGAAATGACGTGGACTTGTAAGTAGGTCGAAGACAGTCGAAGATGGTCGAAGACAGTCGAAGATGGTCGAAGATGGTCGAAGATGGTCGAAGACGGTCCCCGGCCCGCCCGTTTTCGATTCATCGGACAGCACTTTGAACCTGCACCATCGGGAATCGGCGGGGGGAGGGGACCTGCTTCGACCATCTTCGACTGTTTTCGACCGTCTTCGACGCAGCTCAGATCCAGAGAAACGCCTTCTGATCTCCCCACATCGCCCGGACAATCCGCTCGTAGATCGCCCGGCCGTTCTGGCCGTTGGTGAAGATCACCAGCGCGGTCCGGCGGTCCGGCTCGCCGATCAGGAAGTTCTTGAACCCGAAGTTGTCACCCCAGTGCCAGAACCGTGTGCGCCCATTGTCAGTCTGGAGCCCCACGCCGAGGCCCCATTCGAGTGCCGCATTGAGTCGCACCTGGGGCTCCGTCATCCGGCGCAGAATCTCCCGCCCTTCGGCACCCAGGATGTGACGGAGGAAGAGCGCGTAATCCCGGGCCGTCGTCATCAGGCTCCCCGCGACGTTGGGAGCCATGAAGTTGGGCAGGGCAGGGACGTCGGCGTTTCGGCTCTGGAGCAGGCGCAAGCCTTCTTCGTGAGTCCAGGCATCGAGATTCTTTCCTGCTGCCCGGGCCGCCTCGTACACCATGCGGCCGGTGCGGGCGTTGTAGCTCTCACCCTTCATTCCGCGGCTGGTATGGGGTTCGGCGCGGTTCCCGTCCAGCGTTGGCAGCCATATATAGGAGCTGCGTTCCATCCCCAGGGGCACGAAGATCCGTTCCCGAGTCAGCTGGACAATGCCCATCCCAGAGAGCTTCGCCAGCACCCGGGAAAGGAAGTAGAACCCCTCTCCGGAATAGGTGAAGCGTTTACCGGGTTCCCGATCGGCCGTGAGTGAGTCGCGGGGAGTGTTGCGCCAGTTCCGCCAGCCGCTGCTGTGGCTTAGAAGATGTCGGGCCGTAAGGGTCCGGGCCGATTCGTCATCTGGGTAGGGCAGCGGCAGATACTGATGAAGCGGCCGGTCGAGATCGAGCACGCCCTCGGCCGCGAGCAGAAGCACCAACCAGGCGAACACCGGCTTGCCCAGCGATGCGGCCTCGAACACCGTCTCCGGATTGACTGGAGTGCCGTCGCTGGTGGTCAGGCCGACGCCCAGCGTCGCAATCCCTTCGCCTTCGACTGTGGCCATGGAGAAGGCCGGGACGCCGGCAATCTCCATCATTCCCGGCAGCGCCTGCCGCAGGTCGGCAGGCAGTTGCACCTGGGTCTCCTGCATCCGGGTGAGGACCGCTCGCCGGTCGAGAAAGACGGAGACCGCAGCGGCTCCGGCACCCGCGAGTAGCGAGCGCCGGCTGAGCGTACCCGCGCTGTTATGACTGGACATGGTGGACGGACGGTTGCCGGAGGGGGAGGGTTTCGTGGCAGGAACCGTCTTCGACCACCTTCGACTGTCTTCGCCTGTCTTCGACCCAGGGGGTCTTGACGTCATTTCGATAGTTTGATAATCATTGAACTATGACCGAGCAGAGTAGTCTCCTTTCCAAGGGGCAGTTCGAACGGATCGCCAAGGCCCTGGCCGATCCTCGACGCTTTGCGCTGCTCCAGGCGATCGCCTCGGACGCCGAGTACCCCTGTCAGCAGCTCTGCCGCGATTTCCCCGTCACCAAGGCGACTATCTCGCATCACCTCAAGGAGTTGGTGCGCGCAGGGCTGGTGACGGGCGACCGCCAGGGGCAGTTCATCAATTACCGGGTCCGGCGTGAGGTCCTGGCTGCTTACAGCGCCGAGCTTTTGACCCGGCTTTCCCCCCGCCAACTCTCGGCCGAAATCAGCGCGGAGTAGCTTCCAAGTCATTCACGATCAAGGGGTTACTGCGCGATGCTAGTTAGATGGTAATAAAACTGTAATACCCTGAAGGGATATTGAGGAACGCTGGGATGGTGTCCGTTGACGGCCGAGCAGTACGCAACATCGGAGTACCCAGAGGAGGATGTAAGACTCATGACTCGCAGCAAGCTCACACGCTCACCAGGCGGGATCGGCGCTCTCGTCCTGCTGGCCACAGTTATCGGAAGCGGCGGCCTGCTGGCCGCCTGGAAGGGCGCCGCCATCCAGGGTGATGCCGCGGCCTCGGCCAACCAGCCGGAACCGATGGAAGTCGTCACCGCCGCAACTGCGAGTCCGCGCGAGCACCGGCCCTCGACCACGTCGGTCGGGACCGTGCTGGCGCTCCAGTCGGTCACGCTCCGCAACGAGTTGCCGGGCACGGTGCGCCATGTCGCCCTGACCCCCGGCCGCATCGTGGAGCCGGGGGCGGTGCTGGTGGCCCTGGACGTGTCGGTCGAACTGGCTGATTTGAAGGCCCGGCAAGCCCAGCTGGCGCTGGCGCAGACGACGCTCCAGCGGCTCGAGCGGCTGGTGGAACAGCGCGCGGTCTCGTTGGAAGAAGTGGATCGGGCCCGGGCCGAGCGGGACGTGGCGCAGGCCGAGATCGCGCGGATCAAAGCGATCATCGACCGCAAGACCGTTCGCGCCCCGTTTCGGGCCCGGGTCGGCCTGGCCGATGTGCATCCCGGCCAGTACCTGTCCGAGGGGACGGTGCTGACCACGCTCCAGGGTGTCGCCGACGCGTCCCACGTCGATTTCACGGTAGCCCAGAACGTCGCGGCCCAGCTCCGGGTGGGTGACAGCGTGTTCGTGTCCGCCACCAACGAATCCACTCCGGTCCCGGCCCGCATTGTCGCGATCGATGCCCGGGTCGACCCGACCACGCGTAACGCCCTGGTCCGGGCCCGCCTGAAGGGCGAGGACAACCTCGCCGGTCCCGGAGCCTCGGTGCGCGTCCGGGTGCCGGTGGGCCAGGTCACCCAGGCGGTGGTGGTGCCCGTGAGCGCGGTGCGGAAGGGCCCGGGCGGAGATCACGTCTTCGTCATCGCGCCCGACGATCAGGGCAAGCCCCGGGCCCATCTCCGTCCGGTGCAGGCGGGGGACGTGTTAGGCGATTCCATCCTGATTCTGTCCGGGATCGAGCCGGGCGACCAGGTGGCCTCCTCGGGCGCGTTCAAGCTGCGGGAAGGGGTCCTGGTGGCGATCGCCGAGCAGTCGGCGCAGCAGGCGAACGGGAGCCGGTAAATGTCTGAAACACCTCGCCGGGCGATCACCGACCTGTTCATCAGGCATCCGGTGATCGCGCTGGTCGTGAACCTGGTGATCGTGCTGGTCGGCTGGCGGGCGTTGAGCTCGCTGCCGATCCAGCAGTATCCCAAGATCGAAAGCTCGTCGGTCATCATCACGACGGTGTACTACGGCGCGAGCGCCGAGACCGTCCGCGGCTTCCTGACCACGCCGATCGAGCGGGCCGTGTCGGCCATCGGCGGCGTGGACTATATCGAATCCACCAGCCGGGCCGGCGTGAGCACCGTCACGGTCCGGCTCAAGCTGAACTACAACAGCACCGCGGCGCTGGCCGAAGTCACCGCGCGGCTGCAGCAGGTGCGGTCGGAGCTGCCACCCGATGCCGAACCCCCGGTGGTCGACATCCAGCGGACCGACCGGCCGTACGCATCGTTTTACCTGAGCTTCACCTCGTCGGAGAAGAGCGTGCCGGAGCTGACCGACTGGCTCTCCCGCACGCTCCAGCCGCAGGTCGCCACCATCGAAGGCGTCCAGCGCGTGAGCAACAGCGAGGGCGGGCGGCCCATTGCCATGCGGGTCTGGATCGATCCCGACCGGCTCGCAGCGGTGAACCTGGCGCCGGGCGACGTCTACGCCGCGCTGCAGCGCAACAACTACCTGGCCGCGGTGGGCCAGACCAAGGGCGACCTGGTCCAGGTCAACCTGCTGGCCAACACCGATCTCCGCACGCCGGAGGAGTTCGCCAACCTGATCGTGGCCGACCGGGACGGCGCGGTGGTGCGCCTGAGCGACGTGGCCCGGGTGGAGCTGGGTGCGGAAGAGGCCCAGCTGGTGGCCAAGTACAACGACCAGGAAGCGGTCTACCTCGGTGTCTGGCCGCTGCCCGGCGCCAATGAGATTGAAGTGGGCGACCGGCTGGTGGCCGAGATGGAGCGGGTACGCCCCACGCTGCCGAAAGATGTGGAAATGCGGCTGGTGTGGGACGGGACCATGTTCATGCGCGACGCGCTGGCCGAGATCAGCAAGACCCTGATGGAGACCATGCTGATCGTAGCGCTGGTGGTGTTCCTGTTCCTCGGCTCGATCCGGACCACTCTCGTCCCGCTGGTCGCCATGCCGGTCTCGCTGGTGGGCGCCGGGATCTTCATGCTGGCGTTCGGCTTCAGCCTGAACCTGCTCACCATCCTGGCCATCGTCCTGTCGGTCGGTCTGGTGGTGGATGACGCCATCGTGGTGGTGGAGAACATCGAGCGCCACGTGCAGGAGGGCCGGAACCGGATCGACGCGGCCCTGCTGGGCGCGCGCGAGCTGATCGGCCCCATCATCGCCATGACCATCACGCTGGCGGCGGTGTATACCCCGATCGCATTCCAGGGTGGCCTGACTGGCTCGCTCTTCCTGGAGTTCGCCATCACCCTGGCGGCGGCGGTGGTGCTGTCGGGTATCGTAGCGGTGACCCTGTCGCCGGTGATGAGCTCCCGGCTGGTCCATCCGGCCGGGAAGGAAGGCCGGCTCACCGCGCTGGTGAATGCGGGCTTTGACCGGGTGCGGAGGGTGTACGGCCGCCTGCTGGATGGCGCGCTCGGGATCCGCTGGGCGGTCGTCATTGCGTCGCTGCTGATCACGCTGGCGGCCTGGCCCCTCTACCAGTTCTCGCGCCGGGAGCTGGCGCCGGTGGAAGACCAGAGCCACATCAGCCTGTTCTTCGAGTCGGCGCCGGATGCAACCCTCGAGGCCACCCACCGGGCTTCGCTGGGCGTGGTGAACGCCATCAACGCCTTCCCGGAGAACCGGTTCATGTGGTCGCTCACGGCCAACTGGGGCGGCTTCGGCGGCTTCGTGGCGAAGGACTGGAAGGAACGGGAGCGCTCCACCGAGGAAATGTACGGCGAGGTCTTCGGCGCGGTCTCGCAGATGCCGGGGCTCCGGGTGTTCCCCCGGCTCGATCCGCCGCTGCCCACACCCGGTCAGTACGACGTGGAGCTGGTGCTCCAGAGCGACCTGCCGCCGGAACAGCTGCTGGAGACGGTGGGCGCCGTCGTGGGCGCCGGCTGGCAGAGCGGGAAGTTCCTCTACGTGGACACCGACCTGAAGATCGACCTGCCCCAGGCGACGGTGGTGATCGACCGCGACATGGTGGCCGATCTGGGGCTCGACCTGGCCACCGTGGGCCGGGAGCTGGGGACGCTGTTAGGCGGCGGCTACGTCAACCGGTTCAACTATTTCGACCGGAGCTACAAGGTCATCCCCCAGATCGGCGAAAAAGACCGGGCCACGGTGGGTCCGCTGCTCGATCTCAAGATCAAGACGCCGAGCGGCGAGCTGGTGCCGGTGAGCACGTTCACCCGGATCGAGACCCATCCCGCACCCCGGACCCTGAACCGGTTCGGCCAGCAGAACGCGGTGCGGGTGTTCGGCGGGGTGAAGCCGGGCATTACCAAGGACCAGGGACTCCAGGTGCTGGAGCAGGCCGCAATCGCGGCCGCCCCGCCCGGCATGACGATCGACTACGCCGGCGAATCGCGCCAGATCCGGAAGGAAGGCAGCGCGCTGGTGGTGACGCTGGGCTTCGCCGTGATCCTGATCTATCTGGTGCTGGCGGCCCAGTTCCAGAGCTTCCGCGATCCGCTGATCGTGCTGCTGGGCTCGGTGCCGCTGGCCATTTCGGGCGCGCTGATCTTCAGCTTCCTCGATCTCACCACCATCAACATCTACTCCCAGGTGGGGCTGATCACGCTGGTCGGGCTGATCGCCAAGAACGGGATTCTGATCGTGGAGTTCGCCAACCGGCTCCAGGAGCGGGGCCAGGACAAGGTGACCGCGCTCCGGGAAGCGGCCCTCACCCGGCTTCGTCCGGTGCTGATGACGACGGCGGCCACCATCTTCGGGCATTTCCCGCTGGTGCTGGTAAGCGGGCCGGGATCGGCTGCGCGCAACAGCATCGGCACCATCCTGGTGGCCGGCATGGCGGTGGGCACCGTGTTCACGCTGTTCGTGGTGCCGGTGTTCTACTCGCTGCTCGCGGCGGACCATCGCGCGAAGGCGAAGGCAACCGAGCCGGCGGCCGTGATGCCGCCGTCACTCGAAGGAGCGACGCAGCATGCGTAGTTCGAGGATAGTTCGCAGGGGAGGGCTGGTGATGGTGGCGCTGCTGGCGGGGGCAATGAGCAGCGCTGCGCAGTCGGCCGGCGCGCGCGATACGGCGCGTCTGCCCGCCCGCCCGCCCGCCCCGCTGTCCACCGAGTTCTTCGGTGACACGACCCTGGCCCGCCTGACGGCGGAGGCCTTGCGTGCCAACCGGGACGTGGTGGTGGCGCAGTCACGGGTGCGGCAGGCCCAGGCCTACCGGCTCAACGCAGCGCTCGAGCTCGCTCCCACCATCACGGTGGCGGGCGGGTTCACCCGGCAGCGGCTCTCGCAGGCCCAGTTCGGCCTTGAGATACCGGATCGGAGTCTCTGGGACACCGAGCTCCGCGCCGCCTGGGAGCTGGACGTATTCGGCCGGCTGCGGAAGAACCTGCGGGGCCAGAACGCCCTGACCGAATCGGCCCGGGAAGACGTGCGGGAGATGGGGCGGGTCATCACCGCGGAGCTGGCGACCGCCTACTACGAGTTCCGCGGGGCCCAGGACCATCTGCTGGTGGCAGAGCGGAACGCCGAGAATCAGCGGCGCACGCTCCAGCTCACCCGGAACCGGCTGGAAGCAGGGCGGGGAACCGCTTTCGACACCGAGCGGGCCCAGGCGCAGCTGAGCAGCACCCAGGCGCTGATTCCCGTGTTCGAGTCCCGGATTGCGGCGGCGCGGCACCGGATCGGGGTGCTGGTGGGACGCGATCCCGGGCTGGTGGCGCAGGAGCTGGGCCCGCCCTGCGTCACCGAGGAAATGACCGACACCTGCGCGGTGCCGGAGCTGCCAGCCGAGATCCTGGCCGGCGATCTGGACTCGCTGATCCGGTACCGGCCGGACGTGCGCGCCGCCGAACGCCGGCTCGCGGCGGAAGGCGCTTTCGTGGGGGCCGCCAAGGCCGACTACCTGCCGCGGCTCTCGTTAGGTGGTACCGCCGGGTTCACTTCTACCGCGTTCGATTCGTTAGGGAACTCGGGCAGCGGAAGGTATGCGGTGGGTCCGGTGGTCACCTGGCCGCTGCTCAACCTGGGCCGGGTCAAGGCCAATGTTGACGCGGCCAGGGCGCTCGAGGCGGAGGCCCGGGCGCGCTACGAACAGACGGTGCTGCTGGCGCGCGAGGAAGTGGAAACCGCCCGGGTGGCATATGCCAAGACCCGGGAACGGCTGACCCAGCTGGAAGCCGCCGCCGGTGCCAGCAGCCGGGCGGCCGAGCTGGCTCGGCTCCGGTGCGAGGGCGGAGTGACGGACTTTCTCCAGGTGCTGGACGCGGAGCGCTCGCTGCTGGCAGCGCAGGATCAGCTGGCGCAGGGACGAACCGATGCGGTGACGGCGCTGGTCGCGCTCTACCGGGCGACCGGAGGAGGCGTTACCGGAACACGTTAGGTCTTCACGGGCACCGTCACGGTCAACGTCGTCTCGCCTGAGACGATACTGCAAAGCGCTATTCATGCCTCCTCTTCCTGAGGCCCTTGACCGTGACGGACCGCCCTTCTCCGCGACCAGAGCCCGGCCGCCGGTTGCCGCCTGACGAAGTGGGGTCGACGGGGAGTGTATCGGGTTGGGTGCGGCGGGAAGGTTGCATGATGTCCCATTCCCCGACGTTTCGGCAGCTATAATTTCCTGCGCCCCTGCCAACGCTGGCTGAAGCGTGGAGGGTCATCAACTCGTCCCATTGCGGGGTCGCAACGTGAAAACCCAGTACTATACCGCCGCCAGTCTCGACGGTTTCATCGCAACTCCGGACGATTCGCTGGAGTGGCTCTTCCCACTCGGCGACATCGCCCAGACGAGCTACCCTGCATTCATACAGGACATAGGTGCGTTGGCGATGGGTTCCGCCACCTACGAATGGATGCTGCGCCACGTGGTTGGTCCCGAAGCCGCCCGGCCGCAGCCCTGGCCGTATACGCAGCCGGCCTGGGTGTTCAGTTCCCGCAAGCTGCCGGGGGTGCCCGGCGCGGATATCAGGTTCGTGCGAGGTGATGTCCGGCCAGTCCATGCCGAAATGGTCGCGGCCGCTCGCGGCAAGAACGTCTGGGTCGTAGGGGGAGGCGATCTCGCCGGCCAATTCCACGACCATGGTCTGCTCGACGAGTTGTTCGTGCAGGTGGGATCAGTCACCCTCGGTGCCGGGAAGCCACTGCTTCCTCGCGCCATTGTCCAACCGCCCCTTCGCCTGGTTTCCGTGAGGGCCGTGGGGACCGGTTTCGCCGAGCTGCACTACGAAGTTCCGCGTCCGGCGGGCCGGGGACACCATCCGACCGACCCGGAGACAGATGACGGGAGATGACACCCGGTGAAGCCGTGATGTCGTTTCTCCCGTCGCCGTCAGCCGCTGGCCCAGCGATGCCAGCTCGGTGCCGTGTCCCCTCCCGCCATGGTGGTCAGGCGGGTCAGCCCGGATCCGTCGGCCGCATTTCACCGACCAGAGCTCATAATCCATCCCGTACGGGTCGGCTGTGAAGACCAGCCTGGTGCCATCAGCAGAAAAGGTCGGGGCGTAGTACGACTGAAGTCCCAGGTGTGACAGCTCGACC
>DASTEX010000650.1:0-4273 GCA_035709185.1 Gemmatimonadales bacterium | reverse complement strand
GGTCGGCTACCTGCACATCGTCACGCCGGTGCTGCTCGATCGCTGGCAGCATCGGGTGGTGAATCTGCACGATGCCGACCTGTCGATCATGGCCGGTGGAGTGCCCCGGTACCGCGGGCTCCGGAGTACCCGGGACGCGATCTTCGACGGCGCATCCGAGACCCGCACCACGGCGCACCTGGTGACGCCGGAAGTGGACACCGGACCGCCGCTGCTGCTGTCGTGGGCCTTCCCGACCCACCCGATGATCGCCGACCTGCGCCGGATGGGCGCGACCGACGGGCTCAAGGCGTACGCGTACGCCCAGCGTGAGTGGATGATGCGGACCGCGTGGGGCCCCCTACTGCTCCGGACCGTCCGCCTCTACGCAACGGGGGCCGTGCGGGTCCTGGATGGCCGGCTGTTCGTCGGGACTCGATCGGCGCCGGTCAGGCTCAGGGGGCCCGGTCTGGAGCCGGAGCGGCAGCGGCCGGCCGTGGGAGAGGGCCGGTGAAGCACATCCGGATGGAGCGGGACGGCCCGGTCGGGATCATCGTCATCGACCGGCGCGAGCGGTTCAACGCGATGGATGTGGAGACCGCGCAGGAGTTCCGCAAAGCCGGTCTCCAGATGGCCCGGGCCGAGGACGTGCGCTGCGTGGTGCTGCGGGGCCAGGGGGGCGTCTTCTGCAGCGGCGCCGATCTCAAATACATCCGCGACCGGGGCGACGCGCACGACTTCGGGTATCTCCAGCCGGAGGGCGTGGGACCGGAGGCGGGCTTCGGCGAGAGCTTCAAGCAGATCCTGGAGTACATCCACAGCACCATCTCCGAAATCAAGCGGGCGCCCAAGCCATTCATCGCGGCGGTGGAGGGTATGGCAGCGGCGGGTGGCTTCGGGATCGCGATGGCGTGCGACCTGGTGTACGCCTCGGAGAGCGCCGCCTTCGAGTGGGCCTATCACAAGACCGGTCTGACTGGAGCGGAGAGCTCGACCTTCTTCCTTCCCCGCCTGGTCGGCCTCCGCAAGGCCATGGAGCTGGTACTCCTCAATCCCCGGCTCTCGGCGCGCGAAGCGCTGGCGGCCGGGCTCATCACCGGGGTCTTTCCCGACGCAGCCTTCGAACAGGACGTCCTGGCCGTGGCCCATCGGCTGGCCGCGGGCCCGACCCGGGCGTATGGTGTGGCGAAGGCGCTGCTCAATCAGGCGGCGGGAGTGGAGCAGCTGGACTTTCATCTCGACCGGGAGCTGTCCGAGCTGGCCCGGATTGCGGATGGAGAGGACTTTGCCGAAGGACTGGCGGCGTTCTTTCAGAAACGATCCGCAAGGTTTTCCGGATTGTAGATTGCAGATTGCGGAGTGCAGATGTCTACGCGTCGAAGCACCCGTCACTGCTGAGCGACCACTTCTGCAATCTGCATTCTGCACTCTGCATTCGTGTTCCTCCTTTGCCACTCCCCCCTCTCAGTTTAGAATCCGGCCCCATGTCCCAGGTAGAAATCAGCCGGTTGAAGGACCACAGCGGCCAGTCCGTCACGGTGAAGGGCTGGATCCAGACCACCCGCTCGAGCGGCAAGGTGGCGTTCGCGGTCCTGCGCGACGGCACCGGCTACCTCCAGTGCGTGCTGGTGAAGAGCCAGGTCGCGCCCGAGGTCTGGGATCGGTTCGGGCACCTGACCCAGGAGACCAGCGTGGCGGTCACGGGCGAAGTCCGCCCCGAGCCCCGGGCTCCCGGGGGCTACGAGCTGGGGTTGACAGATCTCGTCATCATCGGCCCGAGTATCGATTTCCCGATCGGTCCCAAGGAGCACGGGACCAGCTTCCTCTTCGAGCACCGCCACCTCTGGCTCCGCAGCAAGCGGCAGGTGGCGATCGCGAAGGTGCGGCACGAGGTGGTGCAGGCGATCCGCGACTTCATGTACGACCGGGGGTTCATCCTGGTCGATACCCCGATCCTGACCGGCTCGATCGGCGAGGAGGCGGGGAATCTGTTTTCGACCCAGTACTTCGATCTGGGGAACGCCTACCTGGCGCAGACCGGGCAGCTCTATGGCGAAGCCGCGGCGGCGGCCCTGGGCAAGATCTACTGCTTCGGGCCCACCTTCCGGGCCGAGAAGTCCAAGACCCGCCGGCACCTGACCGAGTTCTGGATGATCGAGCCGGAAGTGGCGTGGCTCGACTCCAACGGCAACATGGAGCTGCAGGAGCAGTTCGTGAGCTATATCGTGAGCCGGGCCCTGGACCGGCGCAAGGAGGAGCTCAAGGAGCTGGAACGGGACACCGCACTGCTGGAGCGGGTGACGCCGCCCTTTCCCCGCATCTCCTACACCGAGGCCATCTCGTACCTCGAGAGCCTGGGGCATCCCATCGAGTGGGGCGACGACATCGGCGGCGATGAAGAGACTCTGCTGGCCAAGCGCTATGACCGGCCGGTCCTCGCCTACAACTATCCCCGGGCGATCAAGGCCTTCTATATGAAGGAGAATCCCGACGACCCGCGCACGGTGCTGAGCAACGACTGCCTGGCCCCGGAAGGGTACGGCGAGATCATCGGCGGCAGCCAGCGCGAGGACGATTACGACAAGCTGCTGGCGCGAATCCGGGAACAGGGCCTGGATGAGAAGGCCTACGGCTGGTACCTGGACCTGCGGAAGTACGGCACCTTCGTCCACTCAGGGTTCGGCTTGGGGGTGGAGCGGACCACCGCCTGGATCTGCGGGATTCCCCACATCCGGGAAGCCATTGCCTTTCCCCGGCAGATTCACCGGCTCTACCCGTAGCCATTGACGATTGACGATTGACAATTGACGATTGCATGTGACGGCATCCCGAACCGGGACCGCAATCAGCAATCATCTATCGTCAACGATACTGGGCCACTCCTACTATCTGCGCGGGTCCGGACGTTTGTCTGAAGCAATTGTCAATCGTAAATTGTCAATGAATCAGAGCAGTTCAGTAAGCCCGGCTGTGCGAAGCAGCCGCGCGTACCGCGGGTCCTGCGCCAGGCCGCTGCGGTTGAAGGGAAGGTCGGTCAGCACCCGCCGCAGGCGCCCGGGACGGCGCAGGTAGCCCCGCTCCACCCAGTCCATCGCCCGCGACCACTCACCCAGCTCGGCCAGCAGCAGGATGATCTTGTCGGACAGCTGTCGCGTGATCTTCACGTCGCGGAAGGGGTCTTCCTTCTGGGCCAGCGCGAGCGCCTGTTCCAGGTCGCGTCGCAGGTCGCGCTCCCGGGCGGCCAGCCAGCCGTCCGTGGCGGCTTCGTCGGACAGGAGCGTCATCCGCTCGTTCTGGCCCTGGATGCCTAACCAGCTGCGGCGGGCGTCGAGCGCCTCTTCGTGCCGGCCGGCCCGATGGCAGCTCATCTCCAGCCGCTCCAGCGCGCCGGTGTAGCGGGGCGAGAGCCGCAGCGCGTCGCGCAGCGGGCCGATCGCCTCGTCGTAGCGCCCCAGGGTCATGAGCACATCGGCCAGGCCGAGGTGCATGAACGGCGCCAGCGGCGCCAGCCGGACCCCGGCCTGCATCTGGGGCAGGGCTTCGTCCGGCCGGCCCGCGATCTTGAGCCAGCCGCCGAAGAACCGCCGGGCCGAGGCGTTGTCGGGGTCGAGGGCCACGGCGCGGGCCAGTTCCTGGCCGGCGGTGTCGTAGTCGTCCTCCCAGTAGAGCAGTCGGTAGCCCAATGACACGTGGACTTCACTCACATCGTCGCCGGTGACGAGGGCGCGACGGCGCAGCTCATTGGCGTGCTCCATGCCGCTCTCGGGGTCCATGAAGCCGCGCAGACCCAGGCCATGGAACGTGTCCGCCAGTCCCACCAGCGCCCGGGCGCTGGTGGGGCCCTTCGACAGAGCGGTCTCGAAGTAGACCTTGGCCATTTCCAGCTTTTCCCGCGTGCCGTCGGCCCCGTGGATCGAGCGATCGAGCAGGGCCCGGCCCTTGGCGCAGAGGTCGGACACCTCCGGCGGGTCGACCGGCGCGGCCCGCGGCACCGTCTGCGATGACGGGATCGGCGCCGAGCGCAGCCCCGGAGAAGTGACCTCCCGCAACTCGTCGAGGAAGGCCGCCGCCGTGGCCGGTCGTCCTTCGGGCTGTTTGGCCAGCAGCCGTTCGACGATGTAGGCGAGCCCCACCGGGGTGTCCGGCCGGGCCGTCAGCACCGACGGGATGGGGGCATTCAGGTGGGCTCCAATGACCGCCGCCGGGGAGTCCCGGAAATAGGGCGGCTCTCCGGTCAGCAGCTCGAACGCCATGCACCCCAGGCTGTAGAGATCGGCCCGGCCGTCGAGCGTCA
>DASTEX010000649.1:0-7808 GCA_035709185.1 Gemmatimonadales bacterium | reverse complement strand
GGATGTCAGTGAGCCGCCTGACCGCGCTCCTGCTGGGCGCAGCCACCGCACTCGGTGGCTGCGCCACCAAGAGCCAGGTGCAGCAGATCGTCCAGACCGAGATGGGCATCATGCGGGCGCAGCAGGGCCGGGTCGACTCGGTGCGGGCCGCCGAGCTCCGGCGGATCATCGCGCTCCAGAACCAGATTCTCGATTCGCTCCAGGCCGGGCGCGAGGCGCTGAAGCTGGTCCGGGGTGAGCTGGGGCAGGAGCTCCTGGGGGTGCAGCAGCAGCTGGTGCAGATCCAGGAATTGACCGGGCAGAGCCAGCGGCGGCTGGCGGAGCTCCGGGCCGATCTCGACAACCGGAGCGAGCAGCTCGCCGCCGCGGATACCACCCGTACGCCGGCGCCGGTCGATACCGCGGCCCCGGCCCCGGTGGCGGGGACGCCCACGCCCGATCAGCTGTACCAGGGGGCGCTGTCGGAGTTCCGCCGGGGGAGCAACGCCACCGCCCGGGCCGCCTTCCATGAATTCGTGCGGCTCTATCCGACCCACGGGCAGATGCCCGATGCGCTGTATCATCTGGCCGAAACGTTCTACGAGGAACCCGACTCGGCGGTGGTGTACTACCAGCAGGTGGTGGACCGGTTTCCCCAGTCGAACCGCGCCGCGACCTCGCTCTACAAGCTGGGCGCCCTGGCGGAGCAGCGGCAGGACCGCGCCGCCGCCCGCCGGTACTACCAGCAGGTGATCCAGCAATTCCCGAGGTCCACGGAAGCCAACCTCGCACGGCAGAAGCTGGCATCGCTCCGGCCCTGAGAAAGCCCCGTCGATGGAGCGCGCCGCCGGGGAAATGCCCTTCCTCGACCATCTCGAGGAACTGAGAAGCCGGATCCTGCGCAGTCTGGGCGCGCTCGTGGTCACCTTCGGACTCGGGTTCTTCCTGGTCCAGCGGTTCCGGATGGTGGAGTTCCTCAAGGGTCCCATCGCGCCGTTCCTGCCGGACGGGCGGCTCACCGTTCTGGCCCCCACCGACGCGGTCATGATCACGTTCAAGCTCGCGTTCATCATCGCGCTGGTGCTGGCGTCGCCGATCATCATCTGGCAGGTGTGGGGCTTTCTCTCGCCGGCGCTCTACGAACGGGAGCGGAAGGCCCTGGTGCCGGCGCTCTTCGCGGGGCTGGCGCTCTTCCTGGGCGGCGCGGTGTTCTCGTGGCTGTTCATCGTCCCCAAGGCGCTCGACGTGCTGTTCGGGTTCCAGGCCGGCGCGTTCAACAACATGATCACGTACGACGCCTACTTCGGCTTCGTGCTCCAGCTGCTTCTCGCGATGGGGATCTCGGCCGAGCTGCCGCTCCTGCTCATCATCCTGACGGCGCTCGGGCTCACCACTCCCGCCGGGCTGGGCCGGTTCCGCCGGGTGGCGGTGGTGCTGGCCTGCGTGGCCGGCGCCTTTCTTTCGCCCGGCACCGACATCTTCTCGATGATGATGATGACCATCCCGCTGGTCCTGCTCTACGAAGTGGGCATCGCGGGAGCGGTGGTGGTGCACCGGCGGCGGCTCCGGCGGGAGGCCGCGGCCCTGGCGGTCATCCTGCTCTGCTTCGGGACCGGAACGCTGGAGGCCCAGCGACCCACGTCCCGGCGCGACACCGCCGTCACCACCATCGATACCAGCCGGGTGCCCAAGAAGCTCGATACCGCGAGCGCCCGGCGGCTCGGTCTGCCCTCGGCTCCCACCCGGTCCTTCCCGTCGCCCGACTCGGTGATGCAGGCGCTGATGGAGCTCGACGGGTACATGGCCACCCGCTATCTGTCGGATTCGGCCAGCCTGTCCAACCGGGACCGGATGGTGCGGCTCAGCGGAAAGGCCATCACCGAGCGGGAACAGCGCATCCTCGAAGCGGATCGCATCAGCTATCGCGATGAAGGCTGCGACCTGGCAGCGGAAGGCGATCCGAAGATGTTCGACGGGACCCAGGTGCTGGTGGGGGACCGGCTCCGGTATGACACCTGCATCGAGCGGGGCGTGGTGGACGGGGTCCTGACCACCTTCGAGGAGCAGAGCGCCAACTGGATCCTGCGGGCCAATCCGGGGGTGGTGGACTCGAGCTCCACCCGGATGTTCGCCGGGAACGGCGAGATCACCAGCTGCGATCTGCCGCTGCCGCACTACCACTTCTCGGCCAAGCAGGTGAAGTGGGTCTCGCGCTCCACCATGGTGGCCCGGCCGGCGGTGCTCTACGTGCGGGACGTTCCGATCGCGTGGATCCCGTTCATGTTCCAGGACACCAAGCCGGGCCGGCGGTCCGGCATCCTGGTCCCGCAGTTCGGGTTCAACGACATCGTGCGGCCCGATCCGGGGTACGAGCGGCAGATCACCAACGCCGGTTACTACTGGGCCGCCAGCGATTACTTCGACGTGGCCGGGCGGTTCGACTGGTACTCCCGCCGCTACATCCGGTGGACCGTCTCGGGCCAGTACAACGTGCTCAACCGCTTCTTCCGGGGATCGGTGGACTACGCCCGCCAGACCGAGAACACCGGAGCGGTGTCGCAGTCGATCCGCTGGAACCACCAGCAGACCTTCGGCATCACCACCACGCTCTCGGTGAGCCTGGACCTGGCCAGCAACTCCCGGGTGATCCAGGACAACGCGGTGGACCCGCTGCTCAACACCCAGCAGCTCTCCAGCTCGGCCAACTTTACCAAGCGCTTCACCTGGGGCTCGCTCAGTCTGGGCGGCACCCGGCGCCAGTCGCTGGGCGACGAGCAGGTGTCGCAGGACTTCCCGTCGCTATCGCTCAACCCCAAGCCGATCGACTTCGGCGAAAGGGTCACCTGGTCTCCCGCCCTCACGGTCAGAAACCAGTACGCGACCCAGGCGAAGCAGTACCTGGTCTTCCCCCGGCCGGGGGGCGGCGTGGACTCGGTGGAGCAGACCCCGTCGAGCCGGGTCACCACGGTGAGCTTTCCCACCCCGATCCGGATCGGCGGCTTCAACCTCAACAACAACTTCAACCTGTCCGACCAGGTGGACCGGCGACTGGCCGGAGTCACCACCCGGGTACCGAACGACGCGACCCTCGATCCCACCGACTCGATCACGGTGAACCAGACCCTGGCCGGCCGGTTCGACAGCCGGTTCAACTGGGACTTCAGCTTCGGCCTTCCGCTGCTCTTCCGGGGCACCTGGAAGCTCACGCCGTCGGTCGGCGTCACCAACAAGACCGGCGGCCCGTTCGCCATCCGCAACGAGATCACCGGAGGCGACTGGGTGGTGCAGGGCAAGCGCTTCACCTTCGGATTGGCCATGGCGCCGACGCTCTTCGGGCGGTTCGGCGGCATCGGTCCGGTCTCGGCCATCCGGCACACCTTTGCGCCGCTCATCAGCTACAGCTATGCACCCGCGGCGGACATTTCGGAGGAGTTTGCCCGGGCCATCCGCACCAACCCCAACCAGGAGCTCCGGCTGCAGAGCCCGGCGGCGCAGCAGATCACGTTCTCGATGAATAACACCTTCGAGGCCAAGGAGCGGGTGGCCCCGGAGGATACCGTGGGCGGGATGGAGCCCCGCAAGTTCCGGCTTCTCACCATCAATACCAGCTCGCTCACCTACGACTTCGAACAGGCCAAGGAACCGGGCCGGCGGGGGTGGGTGACCCAGAGCGTGAGCAACTCGATCCTGAGCGACCTGCTGCCGGGCTTCAACTTCTCGATGTCGCACAACCTGTGGACCCGCGAAGCCTCGAGCGACAGCGCCGAGTTCTCGCCCTTCCTGGAAAGCGTGAGCGCGAGCTTCGCCCTCTCGGCCAACACCTTCCGTTCCATCGGCGCGCTGCTGGGTCTGGGCGAGAAACCGGAACAGGCTCGCGGGGTGGGAAGAGAAGAGCGACTGCCCGGATCATATCTCGGAGCCGGCGGATTCCAGGGTCGCGGGCTGCGGCAGGGCAACGAGCTGTCGCGGGCCCGCCGGCCCTTCAGCGCCAACGTGAACCTCACCATCAGCCGGACCCGGCCCAACGAGGACCTGGGGATCGAGGGCCGGTCCAGCAGCACCGTCGGGTTCTCCACCAGCTTCTCTCCCACCCGGTTCTGGGGTGTGTCCTGGCAGACGATGTACAACTTCACCGACGGCCAGTTCGACGCCCACGTCGTCCGGCTGGAGCGGGACCTGCACGACTGGCGGGCCGGCTTCAACTTCGTGAAGAACCCCAACGGCAACTTCGCGCTCTACTTTTCCATCCACCTGATCGATCTTCCCGATCTCAAGTTCGACTACAACCAGACGACCATTCAACGCTGAAGTTGAAAATTTGAGAATCGAGGAATGCAGAACACGAATGCAGAGTGCAGAACGCAGAATGCAGATTGTAGAAGTAACGCCGGAACACTTCTGCAATCTGCACTCTGCAATCTGCACTCTACAATCGTTCCGATCCTTTCTGACGGATAATCATGACCACCCTCGTGCTCGACGGCCGTTCGCTCACCTTGTCCGACCTGGTCCGGGTCACCCGGGACGGCGCACTGCAAATCGACCTCGACCGGGAGGCGCTGGACGGGCTGGCCCGGAGCCGCTCGGCGGTGGAGGCCGCGCTGGCACGGGGCGAGACGATGTACGGGGTGAATACCGGCTTCGGAAAACTGGCGAATGTCCGGATCGGGCCCGACGACCTCGAGCGGCTGCAGGAGAACCTGATCCGGAGCCATGCGGCGGGAGTGGGCGACCCGCTTCCCGCGGCCGAAGTCCGGGCCATGATGGTGCTGCGGGCGAACGTGCTGCTGCGTCCCACCAGCGGCGTGCGCCCCGTTCTGGTCCGGGCCCTGGTGGACGCCATCAACGGGGGGCTGATCCCGTGGGTGCCGGAACAGGGCAGCGTGGGCGCCAGCGGGGACCTGGCCCCGCTCAGTCACCTGGCGCTGGCCCTGATGGGCGAGGGCTCCGTTCTGGGGGAGGATGGCCGATCGGCTCCAGCCCGGTCGGCACTCGCCGCGCGGGGGCTGGCTCCGTTCCGGTACGGTCCCAAGGAGGGCCTCGCCTTCATCAACGGGACCCAGGCCCAGACCGCCATGCTGGCGCTGCTGGTCCATGACGCGCGGGTGCTCTGGCGCTCGGCGATCGCGGCGGCCGCGATGAGCCTCGAAGCCCTGCGCGGAACGCCCACCCCGCTCGATCCTCGGATCCACGACGCCCGGCCCCATCCGGGCCAGCGGGCTGCCGCCGAACTCATGCGGCGGCTGCTGGCCGACAGCGAAATCCGGGAGTCGCACCGGGAGAACGATCCGCGGGTGCAGGACGCCTACAGCCTGCGCTGCGCCCCGCAGGTGCTCGGCGCGGTGGCGGATGCGATCGACTTCGCGCAGCGGACCCTCGAGGTGGAGCTCAACGCCTCGACCGACAATCCCCTGGTCTTTGACGGGGAAGTCCTCTCGGGCGGGAATTTTCACGGCCAGCCGGTGGCGCAGGCGATGGATGTCCTCGCGATCGCGCTGACCACGCTCCAGGCCATTGCGGAACGGAGGATCGAGCGGCTGGTCAACCCGGATCTCTCACAGGGGCTGCCGGCATTCCTTACCGCCGACGCCGGACGCTCGTCCGGCTTCATGATGGTGCAGATCACCGCCGCGAGTCTGGTGGCCGAGTCCCGTGCCCTGGCCCATCCGGCGTCGATTGGCTCCATCCCCACCGACGCCAACCAGGAGGACTTCGTGCCCATGGGCATGGCGGCGGCCTGGAAGGCCCGGAGAATCCTGCGGAATGCGCAGCGGGTGGTGGCGGCGGAGTTCTACTGCGCGGCCCAGGGGCTCGAGTTTCTCCAACCGCTCGCGCCAGGCAGGGGAGTGGCCGAACTCTACCACCGAATCCGCACCATGCCGGACCCGGTTGCCCCTTGGACCGACGACCGTTCGCCCGCTTCCGATCTGGACCGGCTTTCGCGTACAGTCGCCGCCGGGACTCTGGACCCGGGGGAGTAATCCGCCGGGGACGGGGGTTGTCTTGCTACCTCTGGTAACGAGGTCTATCTTGAAGACTACCAAGGTTTTCGCTCACTTCCCCGGGTCCCGGTCGGCTCCATGAATCTGGACAAGCTGAAAGACGCCGCGAGACGCCACGAATTGCGGGAAGAATGGCGTAAGGCCATTGAGATTTATCACCGGGCCCTGGAGGAGCTGGCCCGGGCCCACGAGCCGGCTGACCCCTCGCTGTTCAACCGCATTGGCGATCTGGAATTGAAGGATGGGGACCCCAACGCGGCGCTGACCGCCTACGAGCAGGCCGCCGACACCTACGGCGAGCAGGGCTTCTTCAACAACGCCATCGCGTTGTGCGGCAAAATCTTGCGGGTCAGCCCCAACCGTACCTCCACCTTCCTGCGGCTGGCCGATCTGCACGCCCGCAAGAACGTCGTGGCGGAGTCCCGCCGGAATCTCCAGGACTTCGTGGAGCGCATGCTGTCCGGTTCGCACTACGACCAGCTATCCAGCTCTCTCAAGGCCTACGCCGAGCGTTACGGGGCAAGCGCCGAGTTCCGGGGCATGCTGGTGGATCTCCTGCGCTCCTGTGGCCGGAACGAGCAGGGGCGGGAATTCTGCCGGAAGCTGATTCAGCAACTGGGACTGGGAGAGGGGCAGACGCTGGCGCGTTCCCCGGGCCGGATTGAGCACCCGCCGCCGAGGAACGATCTGGTCTTTATCGATACCGGCATCGATATCCCCGGGTTGCCCACCAGTGGACTTATTACGGGCGAGTTCTCGATCCTTTCCGATGATCCCCTCCCTCAAGGGGCGGAGACGGAGACCATCGAGAACACCCCGGTGCCGGTGGTGGAGCCGCTGCCTTTCGTCGAGCCGACCCAGAGGACAGCCGAGGCAGTCCCTTCGGAGGTGGAATCAGAGCCGCTGAGCGGGTTCGAGCCCACCCACGTGTCCACCGGGGACGAGGGCGAGATTCCCTATACCGATTTCGACGGTCCCCTGATCATCGAAGAGCGGGCCGATCCGTTCCCGGTGAGCGGCCTGGAACGGCAGGAGGAGTTCACGGCTCCGATCGAGGGCGACCTGGGGTTCGAGCCGGTCAGCCTGGAGGAAAACGGGCTCATCACTCTCGACCCCGAGACCTTGATTCGGAGCGCGGCGGAACATCTGGGGGAGCAGGCTCCTGCCGAGCCGGTGAACCTGTTCCCCGAGCAGGACGACGAGGTTGCTGACGTTACCGACGGGCCGGAAGCGACCGCAGCGGCAGTAATCGAAGCAACCCCTGCCGAACCGGAGCCGGAGCCAGAGCCGGGAGACGACGACGGCCTGTTCGATGAGCTGAGCGTCGACGTCGATCCGCTTCGGCTCAACGGCTCGGTGGAGGAGCTGGACCACGCGCTCAACGAGGCCCGTCACGACGAACGGTGGGAGGATGCCGTCCGGATCCTCAAGCGGCTCCTCCAACTCGAGCCGCACTCGGTTCCCCGGCACCAGCAGCGGGTCGAGATCGCGTACCGCTCGGGAAACCGCCAGCACCTGATCGATGCCTATCTCTCGCTGGCCCAGGCGCTGGCGGCAATGGGCGCAACCGAAAACTCGGCCCTGGTATTCCAGCGGGTCCTGGAACACGATCCCCGCAATCCAGTCGCCGCGGCCGGACTGGCCTCGCTGGGGACGACCAAGCCGCCGGCCCGGGAGCCGTTGCCAGCCTCCAGCTCGCCGCCGCCGTCGGAGCGCCCGGCAGCGCCGGCGCCGGCGGCCGCCACCCCGTCGCCGTCCGGGAACAGTGAATTCGTTGACCTGGGCGCGTTGATTCTCGATCCCGAGCCCGAGAAGGACACCCGGATC
>DASTEX010000648.1:0-7729 GCA_035709185.1 Gemmatimonadales bacterium | reverse complement strand
ATGTTCCGGCCCACGGCTTCGATCCGGCCGCCGGTGAGGTAAACGTCGGCCACCCCGTCGGTCCGGCGCGAGGGATCGATTACGCGGCCGCCGCGAATCAGGAGGGGTCTCATCCGGGTGCCCGGTAACGTGTCGGGTGCTTTTCAACGTTCCGGGTGCCGCGTGCCGGGTGCCGGGTGCCGTTCAGTGTGCTGCGGGCAGGGTGCCCGCCGGCCCACCCGGCATGGGGAACCGGGAGCGACGCTAGGCACAAAGCACCCGGAACGGCACCCGGCACCCGGCACCTTGGCACCCGGCACGCTGAAAAGCACCCGGCACCCGGCACGCGGCACCCGGCACGTTGAAAAGCACCCGGCACCCGGCCCAGCGGGCCGCTCATGTCCCCCCCGCGGCGCCGCCGGCCCAGTCGGGAGACCCGCCGGCCAGCAGATAGAGCACCGCCATCCGCACCGCGACGCCGTTGGTCACCTGGGGAAGAATCACGCTGAAGGGTCCGTCGGCCACATCGCTGTCGATTTCCACCCCGCGGTTCATCGGCCCGGGATGCAGGATCACCAGGTCCTTGGGGGCTCGGGAGAGCTTTTCCCGGCTCACGCCGAAGACCCGGTTGTATTCCCGGAGCGAGGGAATGAACCCGGCCTGCATCCGCTCCAGCTGAAGCCGGAGCACATTGAGCGCGTCGGCCCAGGCGATGGCGTCCTCGATCCGGTGAAACACGGTGACCCCGAGCTGCCCGATGTCCTTCGGCAGGAGTGACGGCGGACCGCAGACCGCGACCTGGGCCCCGAGATGGAGCAGACCCCAGATGTTGCTTCGCGCCACCCGGCTGTGGAGCACGTCGCCGCAGATGGCCACCTTGAGTCCCTCCAGCCGCCCGAACTTGTCGCGCAGGGTGAGCAGATCGAGCAGGCCCTGGGTGGGATGCTCGTGCTTGCCGTCACCCGCGTTGATCACGTTGGAGCGGATCCGCTCGCCCAGGAACTGGGCCGCCCCGGAGGCGCCGTGGCGGATCACCACCATGTCGATCCGCATCGCCTCGAGGTTGCGCGCGGTATCGACCAGGGTTTCGCCCTTGCTGACCGAGGAACCCTGCGCCGCCACGTTGACCGTGTCGGCCGAGAGCCGTTTCTCGGCGAATTCGAAGGAGATGCGGGTACGGGTGGAGGCTTCGAAGAAGAGATTGACGATGGTCTTGCCGCGGAGCGCCGGGACTTTCTTGATGGGCCGCTCGCTCACTTCCTTGAACGGCTCGGCGGTATCGAGAATGAGTTGAATCTGTTCGCGGGTCAGGTGCTCCAGTCCAACCAGGTCCTTCCCCAGTACCGCCATCAGCCCTCCGCCCGCACCAGATCCACGGCGTCGAATCCGTCCAGTTCCTGTACCCCCACGTCGACCCGGTCGTTGGGGCCGGTCTCGAGGGTCAGGCCGGACACGTCGGGCTGGATCGGCAGCTCGCGCCCGCCCCGATCCACCAGCACCACCAGCAGGATCCGGCGAGGCCGGCCAAAGTCGGCGAACTCGTCCAGCGCGGCCCGGATGGTCCGGCCGGTGTAGATGACGTCGTCCACCAGGATGCAGGTATGGCCATTGAGCTCGGGCGGCAGGCTGGTCTCACCTACCACCGGGCGGGGACCGATCTGCTGGAGGTCGTCACGGTAGAGAGTGATGTCGATCTTGCCGCGGCGGACCGGCCCCAGCCGGGCGCTGATGAGGGTAGCCAGCCGATCGGCCAGGTAGACGCCGCGCCGCTGGATCCCGACCACCAGCGGCGCATCGCCGGGACCGCATCTTTGAATGATTTCGTCAGCCATGCGCTGGAGCGCATGACTCATTCCTGCTTCGTCCAGGAGACGCGAGGTGGGCATGCCGGGGGGCATTCTAACTACTTCGAGTCGTTAGTCGCTAGTCGCTGGTCGTCAGCTGTCAGCTGTCAGCTATCAGCTGTCAGCTATCAGCTAACGCGCGGTGACGATCGCCAGGCCGGTCCGAGTCATTTCAGAGATGGGGTACATGCACCCGGCCGAGCACCGATAGCCGATGGCCGAGAGCCGATAGCCGACGGCTGACCGCTGACAGCTGACGACGGCTAACTGGCGACCAGAGACTCGCGCGCGCGATTGCGGGCGCGGGCTCGCTGAGCCAGAGCGAGACGGATCAGGAGGATCGCCCCCGCAGCCATGGCGTAGGGGATCACCGGGGCCGGGTCCTTCTTCTGGGCCCAGAGGAAGTGAACCAGCCCCAGGGCCGGGATCACGTAGATGATCCGGTGCAGCGTCTGCCAGCGTCGGCCCAGCCGGCGCACCATCGCCTGGGGCGAGGTGACGGCCAGGGTCAGCAGCATCAGCCAGGCGGTGAAGCCCACCGTGATGTAGGGCCGCTTGAGGATGTCCTCGCCCAGCTCGGTGAAGACGAATCCCCGGTCGAAGGTGAGATAGATCATGAGGTGGATGACCGCGTAGAAGAAGCTGAAGAGCCCGATCAACCGCCGGAGCCGGATGATCCCGTTCCAGCCGCTCAGCCGCCGGATGGGTGTGACCGTCAGGGTCACGAACAGGATGATCAGCGTCACCCGCCCGGTGAAGTGGGTGAGGTACTTGACCGGGTCGGCCGTGAGGTTGTCCCGGAAGCCCTGCCAGACCAGCCAGGCCAGCGGCGCGAGGCCGGCAATCCAGATCAGGGGCTTGAGACGGGTGGGGTTCACGGGAGATGGTCGAAGACAGTCGAAGACAGTCGAAGGTGGCAAGGAAGAGGGAGGAGTGGCAGGGGGACCGCCTTCGACCATCTTCGACTGCCTTCGACCGTCTCCGACTAATAGTTTCGCCTCAAGTCCATCCCGGCGTACAACCCGGCCACCTGATCGGCGTAACCGTTGAACATGAGGGTCGGCTGGCGGCGGAGCTTGCCCAGCCGGCGTTCGGTGGCCTGGCTCCAGCGGGGGTGGTCCACCTCGGGGTTCACGTTGGCGTAGAAGCCATACTCCTGGGGCGCGGCCAGGTTCCAGGTGGTGGCCGGCTGCTGTTCCAGGAAGCGGATCCGCACGATCGACTTACCGCCCTTGAAGCCGTACTTCCACGGCGTAATCAGCCGGACCGGGGCGCCGTTCTGGTTAGGCAGCTTCTTGCCGAAGACCCCGGTGACCAGCAGGCTCAGCGGATGCAGGGCCTCGTCCATCCGCAGACCCTCGACGTAGGGCCAATCGAGGATGGGCCGCCGCTGCCCCGGCATCTGCTTCGGATCGAGCAGGGTGGTGAACTCGACGAATTTCGCCTTCGACGTCGGCTCCAGCCGCTTGATCACCGCGCCGAGGGGGTAGCCGTTCCACGGCACCACCATGCCCCAGGCCTCGACGCAGCGGAAGCGGTAGACCCGCTCCTCCAGCGCGATCCCCTTGAACAGGCTCTCGACGTCGTAGGTCCCGGCCCTGGCGACCTCCCCTTCGACCTTGATGGTCCAGGGCGAAGTGACCAATGCGCCGGCGTTCCGGGCGGGGTCCTCCTTGCCGGTGCCGAACTCATAGAAGTTGTTGTAGCCGGTGACATCGTCCCAGCTATTGGGCTTCAGATCCTGGCGGTCAGGCGGGCGGGCGGGCAGGCGGCCGGGGAACAGCATGGCGGCAGCGCCGAACCCGGCCGCGGCCAGCCACTCGCGGCGGTTCCAGTAGACCGACTCGTCGGTAATCTCGCTGCCTGGGATGTCCGGCGGACGGCGAATCAGCATGCCACATGCCCCTGATGGGTTACTTCATACTAACGACAAATAGGCCGGGGAAGTTCGCGGGTAGCTATCGGGCGTCAGCTATCGGCTGTCAGCGGTCGGCTATCAGCTTCCGGAGACCTGCTCTGAAGGCTGCGGCTCGTGGAGGACCGCCCTGGAAGGCGGACCGGGGCCTGGCAAGGAACCGCTGTTCGCTGACAGCTGATAGCTGATCGCTGACAGCTTCGCGCAACGGACAGGGAGGGATTCGAACCCTCGATACGCTTTGAGGCGTATACACGCTCTCCAGGCGTGCCTCTTAAACCACTCGAGCACCTGTCCCGGGCGGGGAAGTTAGCGACTGACATCGACTTAGAGAAGACCTGCCGGGCCGGGATAATTGGGGTCAGACTCCTATTATCCCGCGGTCCTGGCTCCCCATGATAACGGCCCAACGGATAATAGGAGTCTGACCCCAATTATCCGGCTGCTACATGATGTGGTGAAGCTGGCCACCTCAATCGTGTATAAGAAGTAGTCATCGCAGCGGAGGCGCACCAATGTCGTATGGCCCGGGAGCGACACCGCAAACCGACACCGTTGATTGGTCGAGGGTTAGGGTGATGGCTCGAGGCACAGATCTCGCCTGTACAGAGGTCATGCGTCGCATAACTGTGCGGCAGGTTCGAGGGAGGGAGCCTGGTATGAACACCATTCAGATGGTGCTGGACCACACGCCTAACGAAATCGCGGAGCTCGAGGAGAGCATCGCCCTGATGGAGGAACGACTGCGCGACTCGCGGGCGCGGAAGCAGTTGCTGGAGCAGTTGCTGGCCGTGGCGCAGCAGCGGATGCTGGATCGCCCTGCCGGTCTGACCCTGGTCTACGAAGACGAGCCGGAGCCAGAGGCCGTGCCGCTCCGGGTAGCCGCCGGCGCCAGACCGTAAACCCAGTCCTTCCCTCGGTACCGGGAGTGCTGATCGACCGCCGTTGGCTCCGGTCGTCCCCCAGTCAGCACTCCCGGGTTTTTTTCAGCAATCGGCCGTCGGCCAACAGCTCTCAGCCACCGCTCAGGTTTTCGCCCTGGGTCGGCGGGCTTTGGCTGACTTCTTCATCGGCGGGCTCGCGGTGATCGCGACCTTGGGCTCCGCCACCCGCTTGGGAGCCGCCTTGGCCTTCGACTTCTTCGACCGCTTCCGGCCGGCTCCCGCTTTGGTTCCCGCCCGGGCCGCGATCAGTTCCACCGCCTGATCCAGGGTCACCGTCGCCGGGTCCTGGCCCCGCGGGATGGAGGCGCTCACGTCACCGTGTTTGACGTAGGGTCCGTACCGGCCGTCGAACAGGTTGATCGGCTGCTGGTCTTCCGGATGCTTGCCGACCTCCCGCACCGGCTTGGGTTCCGCCCGCCGTCCCCGGGCCATCTTGGGCTGGGCCAGCATCTCGAGCGCGCGGCCCAGAGTGATGGTCAGGACGTGGTCATCGCCCTTGATCGAGCGATAGTCCTTCCCTTCCTTTCCCTTGTCGTGCACCACGTAAGGCCCGAAGCGGCCCAGGCCCGCACTGACCTTCCCGCCGTCGGGATGCATGCCTAACAGCCGCGGCAGCGAGAGCAGCCCCAGCGCCAGATCCAGCGTGACTTCCTCCGGCTTGACCCCGCGCGGGAGCGACATCCGCTTGGGCTTGGGAGTCTCGTCGGTGACCTCGCCCAGCTGCACGTAGGGCCCGTATTGCCCCGACCGGAGGTAGATCGGCAGGCCGGTTTCCGGATCGCGACCCAGCTCGGCCGGTCCCTCGACCTTCTCCCGGAGCAGCTGCTCGATCTTGTCCCCGCTCAGATCGGCCGGTGCGATGTCGTTGGGGAGACTCACCCGGAGCGGCTCGCCGTTGTTGCTGCGCTCGATGTAGGGACCGAACCGCCCGATCCGCACACTGGCATCCAGCCCGCCGAGCTTGACCTCGCGCGCATCGGCCGGATCGATCTCCTTGGTCTTGACCTCGGTCTGATGCCGGAGGCCATCCTCGCCCAGGTAGAACTCCCGCAGATACGGCAGCCAGTCGGCATGCCCTTCGGCGATGTCGTCGAGCGACTGCTCCATCTTGGCCGTGAACTTGATGTCGACCAGGTGGCGGAAGTGCTGTTCCAGCAGCAGCGTCACGGCGATGGCGGTGAACGTGGGCACCAGGGCCTGGCCCTGCTTCACCGCGTAGCCCCGTTCCAGGATGGTCCCGATGACACTGGCGTAGGTACTGGGCCGGCCCACGCCATCGGCCTCGAGCTCCTTGACCAGAGTGGCTTCGGTAAATCGGGGCGGCGGCTGGGTGACGTGCGAGACCGCTTCGAGCGCGGTGCAGGCCGGCGCATCGCCCACTTCCAGATGCGGCAGGAGCACTTCCTGGTCTTCGAGGGCGGCCTCGGGATCGTCGCTGCCCTCGACATAGGCGCGGAGGAAACCGGCGAAGTCGATCCGCTTGCCGGCGGCGCGGAACTGGGCGTCTTCCGCTTCGAGCAGCACGGACAGCGCCGTGATCCGGGCATCGGCCATCTGGCAGGCGACGGTCCGCTTCCAGATCAGGTCGTACAGGTCGCGCTCCACTCCGTGCAGGCCGGCCTCTTCGGTGGTGCGGAAGTGCGAGCCGGCCGGCCGGATGGCCTCGTGGGCTTCCTGGGTGTGCGCCGCCTTGCTGCTGTAATGCTTCGGCTTGGGGGAGAGGTACTCCTTGCCGTACAGCCGGTCGATGCACTCCCGGGCGGCGGTGACCGCCTGGTTGGAGAGATGCACCGAGTCGGTTCGCATGTAGGTGATGAACCCGCGCTCGTACAGGCTCTGGGCCACCCGCATGGTCTCGCGGGCCGAGAGCCGGAGTTTGCGGTTGGCTTCCTGCTGGAGCGTGGAGGTGGTGAACGGCGCCCAGGGCCGCCGGATCTGCGGCTTTTCCTCGACCGAGCTGACCTTCCACGGCCGGGTCAGCAGCCGGTTTCGCAGCGCCTCGGCCAGAGCCTGGTCGAGCAGGACCACGTCTTTGGGCTTGGCGAGCTGTCCGGTCTTCTCGTCGAAATCCTTGCCGGTGGCGAGCCGCTGCCCACCCAGCGCAATCAGGGTGGCTTCGAACGATTGCCGGTCATGTTCCAGGGTAGCCTTGAGATCCCACCAGGTGCCGGCCCGGAAGGCGCGCCGCTCGCGTTCGCGCTGCACCAGCAGGCGCACCGCCACCGACTGCACCCGGCCCGCCGAAAGTCCCCAGGCGATCTTCTTCCACAAGAGCGGGGACAGGGTATAGCCGACGAGTCGATCGAGAATACGGCGGGTTTCCTGCGCCCGCACCAGCCGGTCGTCCACCGCGCGGGTCTGCTCCAGCGCCTCCTGGATGGCCTCTTTCGTTATTTCATGGAAGACCATCCGCTTGACCGGCACCCGGGGCGACAGCACCTCCACCAGGTGCCAGGAGATACTTTCGCCTTCGCGGTCTTCGTCGGTGGCGAGGATCAGCTCGTCGGCATCCTTGAGCGCCTCCTTGAGCTCCCGCACCACTTTCCGCTTTTCGGCCGGCACCACGTACAGCGGCTCGAAATCGTTATCGACATTCACCCCGAGACGGGCCCAGTCCTGTCCTTTGTATTTGGGCGGCACGTCCTTGGCGCCGTCGGGCAGATCGCGGATGTGCCCCATGGACGCCTCCACGTGGTATCCCCGCGGGAGGAAGTTCTTGATGGTACGCGCCTTGGTGGGCGACTCGACAATCACCAGCTTAGCCATGCGACTCCAGACTACCGACATGTTCCGAGGAACGCGAACCAGACGAGCGCAGTTCCAGCCGAAAAACGCAAGCGAAGGGCTGCCCGGTGCTCGGCGCCCTTCGCTCAGGGGTGACAGTATTACACACCCAGGTGGGCTCTTGTCAATCGGCCCGGGCACAAGTGATTGTCCCGTCGCACCTTGGGAAAGGGAAACGATGGCCGATTGCAGATTGCGGTTGCAGATGGTAGAACAGTTGGCAACGCCGGGGCTCGTGTACCGCTTCTGCACTCTGCAATCTG
>DASTEX010000647.1:0-6401 GCA_035709185.1 Gemmatimonadales bacterium | reverse complement strand
AGGTCGTGGGAGAGGGAGCTCAGCAGGGCCGTGCGGAGCTGCTCGGCCTCGACCTGGGCGCGAGCCCGTTCGGTCCGGTCCGCCAGGAGCCGGCGCTCCAGGGCGCCGGCCAGGAGATCCACCAGCGCAACCAGCCCCTGGGCCTGCTCTTCCAGAGGAGCCTGTTCCGAGTCCGCCGGAGCAATGGCGACCAGACCGATCGTGCCGGTCGAGGTGCGCAGCGGCGCGAGCATGGCCTCGACTTCGCGGCCGTTTGGCGTTCCCCAGCCGGTGGGCTCGCCCCGCTGGAGGGCCCAGCTGGCCGCAATCCGCACGGTCGGGCTCCGGAAGATGCCCTCGGTCGGCCATGCGGGGGCGCCGCGATCTTCACCCAGCTCGTCCAGCAAAATGACGGCTGCGGTGCCACCCGCGGCGCGCCCGAGGTGAGTGGCCGCTACGGACCGAAGCGCAGCGATATCCGGTGCGGCCGCCAGATCGCTTTCCAGGCTCAACAGCATGGCGGTGCGCCGTTCCCGCGCCGCCACCGCCTGGTGCTGTTCCCGGATCCGCGCCGTCAACCGGCTGATCGTCAGGGCGACCAGCAGCATCACGCCGAACGTGAGAAAATAGGCAGGGTCCCGAACATTGAAGGTGTAATACGGGGGGACGAACAGGTAATCGAACGCGGCGGTGCTCAATACCGATGCGAGCAGAGCCGGTCCCCGGCGGTAACGAGTCGACACCGCCACCACACCCACCAGCAGGAGCATGGCCACGTCGACCGTGGCCAGGTGGGCGCGCAGCGTAAGGCACAATGCCGTCGCGAGGGCGACGATCCCGGCGGCGGCGGCGTATTCCAGGCCCCGGGACCGTTGAGCGGAGGCACGCATGAAGCCTCCGGAAGGTACTCCGGGCAGGGATCAGGATTGTATCAAGACTTGCGAAGAGGCCGTGCACTCCCGGGGTCAGCTTTCCAGTTTTGGCCCCCATGCCTTCCCCCCTCGATCGGCCCTCCTTCGGGTCCCGGCTCCGCCGCCTGCTGGTCGGCCAGCCCCGCAACCTCGATGACCGCTCGATCTTCCACCGCCTTTCCCTGATCGCCTTCCTGGCCTGGGTCGGCCTCGGCGCGGACGGGCTCTCCTCCTCGGCCTACGGACCGGAAGAGGCCTTCCGGCAACTGGGCGAGCACCGGTATCTGGCTGTCGCCCTGGCGGGGCTGATGGCGTTCACTGTCCTGCTGATCTCGACTGCCTATCGCCGGATCATCGAGGAATTCCCTTCCGGCGGCGGTGGATACGTCGTGGCCACCAAGCTCCTCGGCGAACGGGCGGGAGTGCTCTCCGGTTCGGCCCTGCTGGTGGATTATGTCCTGACCATTACCATCTCGATTGCGGCGGCGGGAGACGCCCTGTTCAGCTTCCTGCCGCCGGCATGGTACGGGGCGAAGCTTCCGATCGAAGTCGGCTTCATCGGTTTCATGACGGTGCTGAATATCCGGGGAGTACGCGAGTCGGTTCTGGTGCTGCTTCCGGTCTTTCTGCTCTTTCTGGTGACCCACGCGCTCGTGATCGGAGGCGCGATCATCGGTCAGATCCCCCAGCTGGGGGAGACCGCCCGAAGTATCGGGTCCGGCTTCAGCGGTGGAATGGCGACGCTGGGGCTGGGCGGCATGCTGGTCATCTTCCTGCGGGCCTACTCGCTGGGCGGCGGGACCTATACCGGGATCGAAGCCGTGTCGAACGGCCTGCCCATCATGCGCGAGCCCAAAGTGGAGACCGGCAAGCGCACCATGACCTACATGGGCGTGTCGCTGGCCTTCACCGCGTCAGGCCTGCTGCTGTCCTATCTGCTCTGGCAGGTGGACCCGGTGCCGGGGAAGACGATGAACGCGGTCCTGGTCGAGCGATTGGCCGGAGGGGTGCCCCTGGGTGAGCTCTTCATCATCCTGACCCTCTTCTCCGAGGCGATGCTCCTGGTGGTGGCCGCCCAGGCGGGATTCATCGACGGCCCGCGGGTGCTCTCCAACATGGCCGTGGACTCCTGGGTCCCCCACCGCTTCGCCGCCCTCTCCGACCGGCTGACTACACAGAACGGAATCGTCCTGATGGGAAGCGCCGCCCTGGCGGCCCTGTTCTACACCGCGGGCGACGTCAGTCATCTCGTCGTCATGTACGCGATCAACGTATTCGTCACCTTCTCGCTCTCGATGTTCGCGATGCTCCGATTCTGGCTCAAGCAGCGCGCATCCCGGCCCGAGTGGCGGCGGCGGGTCGCTCTGTTCGGGCCGGCCTTTGCGCTCTGCCTCACCATCCTGGGCGTCACGGTCTACGAAAAGTTTCTCGAGGGCGGCTGGGTGACGGTCGTGATCACGGCGGTCGTGATCGGGCTCTGCCTGACCATCCGGCGCCACTACCGCTCGGCGTCGGCCCGGGTGGACCAGCTCTACCGCGAGCTGGGCGACCTCCCGGTGACCCGGGCCGAACCGACTGGTCTGCCGGAACCGGATCCCCGTAAGCCGGTTGCCGCGGTCCTGGTGGAGAGTTACAACGGCGTCGGGATCCACACCGTCCTCAACGTGTTCCGGGCCTTTCCCGATCACTTCAAGGGACTGGTCTTCGTCTCGGTCGGCGTCATCGACTCGGGCGAATTCAAGGGGGAGCATGCCCTGGAACAGCTCCAGGCCCGCACCGAAGAAATGCTGGGCCGCTACCGGGGTCTGGCCGCCGAGTTACGGATTCCTTCCACCTTCCGGATGCGGATTGGCACTGAGGTGGTGGCGACGGCGGAGGAACTCTGTCTGGAAGTCGGAACCGAGTTTCCCCGGGCGATGTTCTTTGCGGGCAAGCTCATTTTCCAGCGGCCCAGGTGGTGGCACCGTCTGCTCCACAACGAAACGGCGCAGGCCATTCAGGAACGACTCCAATGGGCCGGCCGGACGATGGTCACGCTGCCCATCCGGGTACGCGAGGCGTCCGCCTGACTATCCCTTGTCGCTCACAACAGATCTTCCATCACCGCCACCCGCAGCAGCCGCGCATAGCGCGGGTCGGCTGCCAGGCCGCGCCGGTCGAACGGAGGCTCGGTCAGGATCCGGCGGAGCCGGATGGGCCGATGCTCGTAGGCGCGCTCCACCCAGTCCATGGCCAGGCGCCATTCGCCCAGCACGGCGCAGACCACCACGATCTGGTCCGCGGTGGTACGGGTCAGGTAATGGGGCTCGAAGGGATCGCTCTGCTCCGCCTGTTGCAGCAGCTCCTCCAGCTCCCGGCGCGCATCGCGGTCATAGGCCTCGCCCGGGCCCAGCTCGGACGTTTCACGAGCCAGTTGCTCCGCCCGCTCGTGCCGGCGGGCCAGGCGGTGGCGCGAGAGGCGGAAATCCACTGCCGCGGTCATTTCCCCCAGCCGGACATGAGCCAGTTCCAGTCGTTCCAGCGCCGGGCCATATCCCGGCTGGAGCGTGATGGCGCGTTTGAGCGGGTCCAGCGCCTCGGCGTTCCGGCCCGCGGCCATCAGCGCGTCGCCCAATCCGTTCCAGGTCATCGGCATCTCGGGCGCCCGGGTGGTTGCGGCCCGGGCCATCCGGACCGCTTCCTCGTTCCGGCCCAGGATCTTGTACACCACGCTTTGAAAGCGAAGCCCTTCGGCATTGGCGGGATCGAGCGCGACGGCGCGGTCGATGTGCCGGGCCGCGGCGTAGCAGTCGTTGTCGTGGTAGAGCGCGATCTTGCCCAGCGAGTTGTGCACTTCGGCGCACTGGTCGTCCGCGGCGAGGGCGTCCAGCACCAGCTCGCGCCCCCGGGTGAACGCCGCTCCGGTCGGCAGAAAGCCCAGCCGGCCCATGGTGTAGTGCCAGTTGGCCATGGCACAGAGCCCCCGGGCGTGCGTGGGAGCCAGGCTCAGGGCCCGCTTGAGATAGGCCTCGGCCTGGTCGAGATGCGAGCGGGTGGAGGGACCAGCGCTCACGCTGCGGTAGATCTCCTCCAGCCCCTGCGCCACCAGCCGGTCCGCGTCACTGGGTGGCGCGGTCACGGGCTCGACCTCGCCGGTGACCCGTACCGAACGGAGCATGCGGGCCACTTCGCCGGCCGACGGAGGCCGCCGGGCCGGTTCCTTCTCCAGCAGCTGCATCACGATCCGGTCGAATTCGGGGGAGAGCCCGGTGTTGCGGTCCCGGGGCGGAACCGGATCTTCGACGAAATGCTTGCTGAGTACGCCGCGCGGCGTCTCGGCGGTGAAGGGCGCGTCGCCGGTTACCAGCTCGTAGAGCACGCAACCCAGGCTGTAGAGATCGGAGCGCCCGTCGATCCGGGTCTCGCCCGCCGCCTGCTCGGGGCTCATGTAGGCCGGGGTGCCTAACACCATGCCGGCGGACGTCAAGCCGCTGCCCGGCGCCTCCGGTTCGCCGATCAGGTGGGCGATGCCGAAGTCGGCCAGCACGGCGCGCCCGCCCACCGTGAAGATGTTCTCCGGCTTGATGTCGCGGTGCACGATGCCGGCACCGTGGGCATAGGCCAGGGCCTCGGCGACATCCGCGCCGAGCGACGCCGCATCCTCCATCGACATGCGGCGTTCGCGATTGAGCCGGGTGCGGAGGTTCTCACCCGCCACGTAGGGCATCACGTAGAACAGGCGGTCGTCCACGGCGCCCGAATCGAAGAGCGCCACGATGCCGGGGTGCACCAGCTTGGCCATGAGCGCGATCTCGCGCTGGAAACGCTCGCTGCCGAGTTGATGCGAGAGGAAGGGAGACAGGACCTTGATCGCCACGAACCGGTCCAGGTGGCGGTCGTGGGCCCGGTACACTGTGGCCATCCCGCCCCGGCCGATCTCCTGATCGATCTGGAAGCGGTCGGGAAGTCTGATGCGGTCGGCGACGGCGGTGCTGATGTCAGACTCCGAACTGCGTGAAGTGATGGTCGAAGTGCCGCCAGGTAAAACGGGCCCAGGATTCCCGGGTCATCGAACCAAAGTAGGGGTGCCCGGGCCAGACGCTACGGGCATCGGCCAGGAACCGGGCCAGCAGGGATTCCAGCATGGAGCGGTCGGCGTCCCAGTCGGCCGGCGGGCTCTGAAACAACTGAGGGGACCCCTTGATCCGGCCCCGGGGCCAGGGGAGCCAGTATATAACGAGAGGCTTGATCACCGGCCAGTGCAGGACGTTCCGCCGCGGCGGGACCACGACGTCGCCCAGGGTCATCCGGAGCTGGTCGGCAAGATGGACGACCATCCGCGGTGCAGTGAGCGAGCCCCAGCGCGCCGGAGCGTCGCGGCCCAGGCACCACAGCCGGACGAGGATCTGCCGGTGACAGGCTGGGTCGAGCAGGGTCTTCACGATTCAGGAGCTTCCCGCCGGACGGGCCCTAGAGCGTGAGCCGCTCGACGAATCGCTCGCCGGCCGACGATAGCGCGATGGCGCGGCTCCCGGGCAGCCGCCGGGCATATCGCAGGCCGACCAGCCGCGCCAGCAGCGCCGCGCCTAACGACCCGGCCAGGTGCATCCGGCGCTCACTCCAGTCGAGGCAGGGCCGGCAGAGCCGGCGGCGTCTGGCCCGGAGCGCGGCGAGGTCGATGTCGATGCGCCGGCACCACCGCTCCCCCGCAGCGGTCAGGGACAGCTCCGGCCCTGCGCCGTCGATGAACTGCTGCTCGCGCATCCGGTCCAGCAGGCGCACGCCGGCCTCGCCCGCCAGGTGGTCATAGCAGACCCGGGCCCGCCGGATCGCCTCCTCCTCCAGCGGCCGCCCTGGTGCGGTCCGGCGTGACGGTGCGATGGCCATCAATCCTTCCAGGGCGGCGGCCACTTCGTCGCTGGCGATGCCGAAATAGCGGTGTCGTCCCTGCCGGCCCGGGGCCAGCAGGCCCGCGGCCGTCATGCGGCTCAGATGGCTGGAGGCGGTCGACGGGGTCACCCGGCCTTCGAGCGCCAGCTCGGTGGCGGTGCGGGCGCGCCCGTCCATGAGGACGGTCAGCATGCGGGCGCGGGCCGGCTCGCTGACCAGCACGGCGATGGCGGCAATGTCCGGCGTGTCGGGCATATTTCGATGGTACTCGAAGCATGACGGCAGCGCAATCGCCATCTTCGGGCATGCCAGCGCAGGCTTATGAGATCCAGCTGATCTGGGAGGGCAACCGGGGCTCCGGCACGGCCAGCTATACCGGCTACGAACGGGACTACCGGGTCCTGGTGAACGGCAAGCCGGACCTGGCGGGATCGGCCGACCCGCTGTTCCGCGGCTCGGCCGAGCGGCACAATCCCGAAGAGCTGTTCGTCGCCGCGGTCGCGAGCTGCCACATGCTGTTCTACCTGGCCCTCTGCGCCCGGAGCGGCGTCCCGGTGGTGGCCTACGAGGACCATGCCGTCGGCCGGCTGGTCCACCAGGCCGGCGGAGGGGGGCGCTTCGTGGAGATCCTCCTGCGGCCCC
>DASTEX010000646.1:0-2559 GCA_035709185.1 Gemmatimonadales bacterium | reverse complement strand
GCGGATCCCGGTACTGGCCAGCACCTCCTCGTCCTTCCGGATCCGGGCCCGCTTCCGTTCCCGCACCGTGGCCTTGACCAGGAGTCGGCGGGCTTTGGCGTCGGGATGATAGACCCTGGCCGCGGCGTCGAGCAGCCGGCGCTTGTCCTCCTTCGCAATGCCGGCCAGGATGCCCCGGTCGGCCACGATGGATTCGAGCAGCTCCGCCGCGGCGCGGACGCGGTCGGTGAGGACGGGATTGGCTTGCACGGATTACCTCGCGTTGATCGCGACCCGGTACCAGGCGTTGTTGCCGTAGCCTTTGACGTTCCAGGTCTCATGCACGGACTGCGGTTGGGCGGCGCCTGCGCTGTCGCTGGCCCGGGCGACCAGGAAATGCCGGCCCGGCTCGAGGATGAGCTCGGCCTCCCAGAAGCTCCAGGTCCACGGCTCGCCGGCATGGGTGATCCGGGCCGGGATCCAGCTCCACCCTGCGTCGGCCGATACCTCCACCCCGGTGAGCGGGCTCCCGCCGCTTCCCATCGCCCAGCCGCGGACCCGGAGCCGGCCGGCCTGGACCGTCTGATCGGGCGCGGGATCGACGATCGCGGCGTTGAGCGGCACGGTGCTCATGGCCTGGCCGGCGGAGACGTCTCGGGGATCGTCGGGATTCACTTCCCGCTGCACCCGGTAGGCCCGGCTCTGGAAGTAGTTCTCGGAGGGGCGGTCGAGCAGGTTGATCCGGCCCAGCCATTTCACGTTCCGGGCACCGATCCATCCCGGCACGATCACCCGCACGGGGAACCCGTGCGAGGGCGGCAGGGGCGCGCCGTTGAGCCGGGTCGCCAGCAGGACCTCACCGGACAGCGCCTTGTCCAGATCGATCGAGCCGCCGAAGCCGAAGCGGTGCCCGTGCCGCTCGACCTGATCCAGGCCCACGAATTCCACGTGCCGGGCTGACCCGGACACACCCACCGCGCGGAGCACCTCGGCCAGCGGTATGCCGGTCCAGCGGCCGGTGCTCACCGGCTCCGGGCCCCAGGGCAGCTCGCCGGGAAGCGGGCCTACCGAGAGGTATTCCTCCCGGCGGAGCCCGGCGCAGACCAGCGTGGCGGCGACAGTCTGTTCAGGGAACGACCCGGTCAGCTCCTCCAACGAAAAAGCCCGGGGCGCCTCGACCAGTCCTCCGACCTCGAGCCGCCAGGCGGCCGGGTCGACCGTGGGGACCGGGGCATGACTCCGGGTGAAGAATCGCTCCAGCGGAGTGATGAAGTGGTCGTCCGCAATGACCGCCCACTCCCCGGTGTTGAGGCCGGCGGTGTCGTGGATGATGCGCTGTCGGGGTTGGGGCATCGGACAAAATCTAACCGAGCCCCCGGCGGGTTACCTGGTCCCTTCGACGATCCTTTCCAGGATGCTTTTGGCCAGATCCTTGTCCCAGGTCACCGCCGATTTCCTGGCCACCACCACCACCTTGGATCCGGTGCCGGCGGTCTCGATGTTGACCGAGATTTCCCGGTCGTCGAGGGTGCCCTCGATGATCCGCTTCTCGCCGCCGCCGGCCTGCTCGGTGCTGGTCTTGGTCTCCTTGATCCCCATCTCGCCGAAGACCCGCTTGGCCGAGGCTTCGACCGTCGGCACCGGAGCGAGCAGCGAGGTTTCGGCGCCCCGGTCGATGACGTAGATCGCGCCGGCCGCGCCCGCGCCGGCTGCCGCGGCTACGCAGCCGCCAGTCAACAGGAGAACGGGGAAAACCAGGGGAACGGGGAAAACATGGGAAAGCCGCATCGGTATCTCCTCGTGACTGACCCTAGGGAGACGTGGCATCGGGCGGCTGGCACACCCTATAACCGCCGGCCGCCCTTCATCACGAACCGGACCCGCTTCACCGCCTCGATTTCGGTGAGCGGGTTGCCATCCAGCGCGATCAGGTCGGCCTCGAAGCCGGGCTCGATGGTGCCGATGACGTCCCCCAGTCCCAGCGCGGCGGCATTGCGCGATGTGGCGGTGACCAGGGCCTCCATCGGAGACTGGCCCGCCTCGCGCACCCGGCAGACCAGGTCATCGGCGTTGTTTCCATGGGCTCCGGCCGTCGCGTCGCTGCCATAAACCAGGCTGAGCCCGGGAGTGGCAAGTGCGGTCCGGATCAGCGGAGGCAGAGTCGGCAGCATCCGCTCCATCTGGGAGAATCCGGCGGAGTCGAAGCCCTGGATGCCCTCGAGGCGCTCGCGATGGTCCAGGTAGTTGGCGAAGACCAGGCGGCACTGGGGGTCAAATGCGATGCCGCTTCGGGCCAGGAGCTCGAGACCCTCCGGCGAGGCGAAGAAACCGTGCTCGGCCTGGTCGCAGCCCGCCTCGGCTGCGGCGGCGAGACTGGCGTCGGACTGGACGTGGACCACCGAACGGAGCCCGGCGCGTCGGGCTTCGCCGCAGAGAGCGGATAGCTGCTCCGGGCTGAACTTGGGCTCCCCGCCGGTCTGGATGGATTGGGCCCGGAAGATCTTGATGAAGTCGGCGCCCTGGGTCTGCCGCCGACGAACCAGACGGCGCAGTTGTCTCGGCGTGAGACTGGCATCTGAG
>DASTEX010000645.1:0-2189 GCA_035709185.1 Gemmatimonadales bacterium | reverse complement strand
GTTGACCTTGGCCCAGACGTACCCCCGCTGGATCGGCAGCGGATACGGGAACGTGTTGGGGCAGAGCGGGAACGGCGCCAGACAGTAATCGAAGGTCTTTCCACCTGCGTCCACCAGGTCGGCGTCGCCGCGGACCAGGATGACGTCCTTGTCCCGCAGCGAGATGATTCCGGGTCCCGGCAGGACCTCCATGTCGATGTTCGTGACTTCCGCCGCCTCGACGTAATCCAGCCCGCGGGCCGCCAGGGCCGCATACAGGATGGGCTCGAAGTCCACCAGGACCTGGAGCTGCAACCCCAGGGGAGTCAAATCCACTTCCAGCCGGGACATCTCCTGCAGTCCGACTACCAGTGGCCGCGTCCGGGCGATCTCCTCCACCAGGGCCTCAGCCCGGCGACTGAAGTCCGTCGCATTCAACATCTGTATGGCATTGATGAGCGTCGGGAAGTCATCGGTTGGGTCCGGGCTTACCAGAGCAGCCTGTACGGCGTCTACATCGGTGCCGACGTACAGGTTCTGGCTCATGATTCCGATCTGCACTGCCGGCCGGGCGCTTTCGGGCTTCAGGATGGCTGCTGGGTCGGTGGGCAGGTCGGTGCCGGAGCAGGCCGGCAGAAGCAAGCCCAACAGGACCAGCGTTCGCTTGATGGATGGCATGGTTCCTCCGCCGTATGGTTTCTGACGTTGTGATAACCGGACTGCCGGGAGCGTCTCGGGTCGGAAACGGCTCGCTCCGGTATTCTCGCTGCCGTGGCGGAGGGTTCCTTCCGGCAAGGGGCCTGGTGCACCCCGCGGCGTGCCTCGCACCATAGCGTCACCGATCTGAAGGCGTGGTGAACTCACGGCGAAAAGAGCGGGGGAGGCGTCAAGCCTTCATCAAGCAACGTTCATGAAGGAGGTCCGGCGCCAGCGGTGAGAAACTTTCAGGCTGCTTTCACCAATCCCATACCACCCCTTCAGCATTTTGAGACTGGAATCTCACGTCCGGGAGCTGGAGGGCTTTATGAGCGAAGGACTCCGCCTCAATTCGATTCTGGTTCCGCTGGACAGTTCCGTCCTGGCGGAACACGCCCTGCCGACGGGGGCCATGCTGGCCGCCAGGGCCGGTGTTGCGCTCCACCTCGTGTCGGTGCAGGAACCCCTGGTGACTCCGTACGGCATGGAGTTTCCTGCGCTGTTCCTGGAGCTCAGGGACGAACAGCGGGAACATCTGGCGCAGTATCTGGCTCGCGCTTCGGAAGCCGCGCTCCGGGCCGATGCCCCGACGGTCCGCACCGCCCTGCTCGATGGGATCGTGGCGCGGGAGCTGGGTCGCTACATCCAGACCGAAGGCATCGACCTGGTGGTCATGACGACTCACGGCCGGGGCGGGATCAACCGGCTCTGGCTCGGCAGCGTGGCCGACCGGCTGCTCCGGACGGTGCGCACGCCCATGCTGTTGCTGCGGCCGACGGATGGAGGAGTGCCGCTGTCCTGCCGCAGGATCCTGGTGGCTCTCGATGGCGAGATCGAGGAGGAAGTGCTGGACGCCGCGCTCGGGTTGGCCGCGCTGCTTCCCCCGGCAACGCTGGTACTCACCCGTATCGTCGAGCCTCCGGTTCCGGTGGTGACTCGCCTCGCCGTGCGGCCGGCCCGTTTCGGGGCCGACTGGACCGAGCGTCACGAGATCGAGGCGCGGAACTATCTGGCCCGGCTGGCCGAGCGGCTTCGCGCGCCGGGGCGGATCATCGAGACCCAGGTGCTGGTGGGGCGGCCGGTGGCCGAGGAGATCGTGAGCCTGGCCCACGCGATTGATGCCGACCTGATTGTGATGGGGACCCACGGGGCGCGGGGATTCGAGCGGCTGCTGCTGGGGAGCGTCGCGGACAAGACGACCCGGATCAGTGACGTCCCGCTGCTGATCGCGCCGGTGCGCCGACTCGCAGGCAAGGAAGAGCCGGTCCCGGCGACGTCCGGGCTGGCCCACATGACCCCCGCAGCGGTGGGCACCGGGCTGTGGTAATGGCAGAATGATCTGAAGAACCCTGGCGGTCTAGGTATAGCGAAGCTGGGCTGCCAGCCCGTCCAGCATCTCGCCCAGATCCGGCCGCGCCACGACGACGATTCGAACCCCCTGCTGCAGGGCTTCTTCAATCGCCTCGTTTGACAGGTCCGCCACGGGAACCGGTGCTCCCTCCTCCGTGCAATCC
>DASTEX010000644.1:0-11495 GCA_035709185.1 Gemmatimonadales bacterium | reverse complement strand
GGTTCTGAAGCGGGAGTGCATCTGCACGGTGGCGGAGATCGACGTCACCATCCAGGTAAGGGACGACGTCGTCACGAGCCGAACCTATGCCGGAACCGGTGATCCGCAGGATCCGAGTGATGATGATCCGGTAGAAGCGGAGAACGAGGATTTGTATCCCGACGTACCGGGCCTGTTCGCCATCGTCCGCAACGCCATGGACGGCGACCCCTTCTTCCTGTCGGCCGAGTACGATCAGGAGTTCGGTTATCCCACCATAGTCCAGCTGGACATGAACGCCTCGACCAACTCGGATAACGTGGTGTACACGGTGGTCTCGTTTACGCCGGTCACCCCCTAGGACTTAGGACTTAGGACTTGGGACGAAGCCGCTCCTCTCAGGCCGGGCCCCGGTTTCCTCGGTCCCTGGGCACCGGGGCTCATCGGTAAGAGGAGCTACTTGGTCCTAAGTCCCAGTCCTACGTCCTTTTACATGAGTCTGTACCTGGGCCCGCTCCCACCCTCCCGCGGCATCCACCGCGGCCCCAGTACATCGGTCGCCTTGCAGTCGACGCAGTTCGGGGGATTCACCCGGAGCGAGCCGTCTTCCATCCGCTCGTAGACACCCGCCGGACAGACATGGCTGTAGAACTCGGCCACCTCGGCGGTCACGCCGGGGCCCACGATCAGGTGGGAAGGGATGGTGTCCCGGGTGGCGTTCCCCGACTTGAAGACCGCGTCGAGCTTGCTGAAGGTCAGCACGTTGTCGGGAACGAACGGCGTGGCCTCGCCCAGCTCGCGCTCGTGTTCCGCATCCGCGGCCATGGCGATCCGGCTCCCGAATAACGTGCCCCCGGTAAGGGTCATCAGGCCGGCCTTGAATCCCCCGAGGTAAAAGCCGTCCTTGAACGCGAGCCGCATGTTGCGGGTCCGTCGCAGATCCTCCAGCACGTAGCTCTCCCGCACCGTCCGGTCATACCGGCTCAAGACCGGGGCCGAGACGTCGTTCTGCTTGAGCGCCGCGAACGCCGTCCGGGCGGCGTAGATGCCCGATTGCATCGCGTAGTGGATGCCCTTGAGCGACGGCACATCGACGAATCCGGCGGTATCTCCCGCCAGCAGGATGCCGTCCCCCGACAGCCGCTCCGGCAGCGCATAGAACCCGCCCTCCGGAATGGTCTTCGCCCCCCATTCCAGCAGCTCGCCGCCTTCCAGAACCTCCCGGAACAGCGGATGGAGCTTCATGCGCTGGAGCAGCTCGTGGATATCGAGCGTGGCCTCGTTGTAGTCGAGCCCCACTACGATGCCCAGCGCCACCTGCTCCGGCCCCAGCGGGTACATGAAGCTTCCGCCGAAGGCATCGGTCGGCAGGGGCCACCCCAGCGTGTGGATCACCCGATCGAGGGCCCGGCGGACCTTCCAGACTTCCTTCACTCCCAGGGCGAACAGCTGAGGATTCTCCGAGCCGACGTTCTGCCACTGGCGCCAGGCCTGGCCCAGGGGACCTCGGGTGCCTTCGGCCAGCACCGTCACCCGGGCGGTCAGGTCCGTAGGCGGGGTGAATCCGGACCCCGGGGTACCGTCGCGCGCGAGACCGCTGGGCGTGGTCCGTACCCCGATGACCGTGGACCCTTCCACCAGCAGTGAATCCACCGGAAATCCCGGAAACAGATTCACCCCGGCTGCTTCGGCCTTCTCACCCAGCCAGCGCACGACCTCGCAGAGGGACGCCGAGTAATTCCCGTGGTTCCGCATGGTGGGCGGGGTGGGGATCTTCACGGCGCGCGACGGAGTAAGCAGGTAGACCGCCTCCCGGTCCACCCGCTGGCGGAACGGCAGGCCGCTCTCGAGGACGTCGGGAAAGAGCTCGCGGAACGCCCGCGGGTTCACCACCGCGCCGGAGAGACAGTGCTCACCCAGGGACTCGGCCTTCTCCAGCACGCCGATGCTGATCTCGCCCAGCGATCCGTCTTCCCGCACCAGCCGCGCCAGCTCGATCGCGCCGGACAGGCCCGCAGGCCCCGCGCCGACGAACAGCACGTCCATCGGGATGGCTTCTTCACCCGGCGGCTGGGACAGAATGAGACGGTCGTGGGGGAGAGGGGCCTGGTGGCGGATCGGGTAGATACGGGTCACTGGGGATCTCGTGGTTGCTCAATCGAATTCCAGCGCGATGTCGGCAGCGCGGGCACTGTGAGTGATCTCGCCGACCGAAATGTAGTCCGCCCCCGCACTCGCATAGTCGCGGGCATTGGCCAGGGTGATGCCGCCGGTCGCTTCGATCTCGATGGCGGGCCGGAGGGAGCGCGCCAGGGTGCCCCACGCGGCAACCGTGGCCGGCACCTGGTTGTCGATCAGCAGGCGGTCGGCGCCCGCTTCACAGGCTTCGCGAAGCTGCGGCTCGGTCTCGACCTCCACCTGGCACGCGAGGGCACCCTGGCGCCGGGCCTCCGCCAGCGCCGAGGCGAGCGAGCGGCCGCTCTGGCGCAGCACTCGCCAGTGGTTGTCCTTGATCATGACGGTATGAGCCAGGTCCAGCCGGTGGACTCCACCGCCGCCCGCCACCACCGCGGCGATGTCGAACAGACGGAGCCCGGGCATGGTTTTCCGGGTGTGCAGCAGGGTGCAGCCGGTACCGGCGATGGCGTCCACGAATGACCGGGTCTGGGAGGCGACACCGCTGGCGCGCTGCAGCAGGTTGAGCAGCGGCCGTTCCGCGCGGAGCATTGAACGGCGGCTTCCGCTGATCCGCCCGATCCCGGCCGAGTCGAGGACTTGTCCCGCTTCAGCCAGCCACCCGATGCCACAGCCCGCTTCAGCGGCGACTGCTTCGGCATAAACCAGTCCAGCCACCACGCCTCGGCCGCGCAGCACCAGCACGCCGGAAGCGGGGCCGTCCGGATCCCCCGCGACTTCGGTGCTCAGGTCCCGCGCGCCGTCCTCGTCCAGGACCAGACGGGCCACACGGTGAGCGTCGGCCGTCAGGTCAGGCAGGCGCTCGAGCGAGTCCGGCCGGGCCATGTCAATGCTCGTTGCGGGCTTTGCGGATTTCCTCGGTCAGGCGGGGAACCACCTCGAAGAGATCACCGACGATGCCGTAGTCGGCCACCTTGAAAATGGGAGCGTCCTTGTCGCGGTTGATGGCCACGATGACCTTCGACGCGCGCATGCCGGCCAGGTGCTGAATCGCACCCGAAATTCCGACCGCCACGTAGAGCGTGGGCGAAACCACCCGGCCGGTCTGGCCAATCTGATCGGCCGGATCCCGCCAGCCGTCGTCGGTCACCGCGCGGGTAGCGCCGACCGCAGCGTTGCCGAAGGCGGCGGCGAGGTCTTCCACCAGCTTGAAGTTCTCCGCGGCCTTGAGTCCCCGCCCTCCGCTCACAATCACCGGCGCTTCGGTCAGATCGAGCTTGGCGGCGCCGCGGGCTTCCAGTGCCGTCACGATGACCTTCGCGGAACCCGGATCGATGGCGGGAGCGATGGTCTCCACCCTGGCGCTCCGCGGCGCTTCCGCCGGCGACACCGCGCTGGGCCGGAGGGATACGACCGCCGGGGTTCCCTCGAGCTTCAGGGTAGCGACTGCCTTGCCGGTGTACACCGGATGGCTGGCGGTAATGCTGTCACCCGTGATCTGGAACGAGGTGACATCGGAGGCGAAGGCCACCCCGAGTGCGGCCGCCACCCGCGGCGCGAGATCACGCCCCTGGGCCGAGGCGGAGAAGAGCGCCAGCCGGTACGACGTCTCCTTGAGTCTCGCAACCGTGGTGGCCGCCATTACTTCGGGATTGCCGTTCGCGAGCGCAGCGTGCTCCACCGCCAGCACTACATCGGCCCCGAACCGGCCCAGAGTTTCGGCCGCCTGGCCGGCGCCGCTCGCCCCGAATACGAGCGCGTGCACCGCCCCGCCGCCCGAAGCATCGGCCGCGGCCCGCGCCGCCGTGATCGCCTCGAATGCCACTTTCCTGGGCAATCCACCCCGCATTTCCGCCAGCACCAGAATGTCATTCATCACAGCACCTTTGCTTCATCGCGGAGAACCCGCACCAGCTCGGAGACTGCATCGGGGCCGTTTCCCAGAATCCGGCCGCCGGCCCGCTCCGCGGGGAGCGCCATGGACTGGACCGTCAGGCGGACCGGCCCCCACTGCGCCGGACGCGACTCCATGGGCTTCTTCTTGGCCGCCATGATCCCCTTGAGCGACGGAATCCGGGGACGGGCGATGCCTTCGTCGATGGTAAGTACCGCCGGCAGCGGGAAGCTCACGGTTTCGGTCGCGCCCTCCAGCGTCCGCTGGGCGGTGCCTCGACCTTCGGCAATTTCCAGCTGGGAAACGGCGGTGACGCAGGGAAGACCCAGTAGTTCCGCGGTCATGGGCCCCACCCCGCCATTGCCGGTGTCGGTCGCATTGCGCCCGAACAACACCAGGTCGAACCCCTGGCTCTGGAGCTCGGCGGCCAGCGCCTGAGCCACCGCCGAGCCGTCGAATGGTACGTCCGATGCGGTGAGATGAATGGCCCGGTCGGCGCCCATGCTGAGCGCCTTCCGGAGCAGCTCGGCCAACCCGTCCGGACCGGCACCCACGACGGTGACCTCTCCCGGCCCATGCTGCTCATTCAGCCGGAGGGCAACCTCGACCGCATACTCGTCGAACGTGCTGATCTCGTACTTGAGCCCCGCCGAGTCGATCGACTTTCCGTCGGCCGCGATGGTGAAGCGCATCTCGGTGTCGGGGACGCGCTTGATGCAGACGGCGATTTTCATGTAGTCTCGCTGTCGGCTGTCAGCTGTCGGCTATCGGCTTTCGACATTTGGTAACCAGCCGCGTTAGTGTGACCGTCCAGTTTTTCCGTCCTCTCCTGAGTAGCACTCACAGCAAACCGTTGATCGCTGATCGCCGACGGCTGACAGCTGACAGCCTATAGAGACAGCTAAAAGGCATTGAGGCCGGTTATCTCCTGCCCCAGGATCAACGAGTGCATGTCGTGGGTGCCCTCGTAGGTGTACACCGATTCGAGGTTCGCCATGTGCCGCATCGAGTGATACTCCGCCAGGATGCCGTTGGCACCCAGCAGCCGGCGGGCCTCGCGGGCGCACTCGGTGGCCATGTTCACGTTGTTCCGCTTGGCCAGCGAGACCTGTTGCGGCGTGATCGTCCCGGCGTCCTTCAGCCGGCCGAGCTGGAGCGTGAGGAACTGGGCCTTGGTGATCTCGGTGAGCATGTCGGCCAGGCGGACCTGCTGGATCTGGGTCTGGCCGATAGGCCGGTCGAACATGATCCGGGTTTTGGCGTAGCGGACCGCTTCGTCATAGCAGGCCATGGCCGCGCCGATGGCGCCCCAGGCAATGCCGTACCGGGCTTGGGTGAGACAGGACAGCGGGCTCTTGATGCCCCCGGACTTGGGGAGAACGGCGTCCTTGGGCAGGTGCACGTCGTCCAGATGCAGCTCGCTCGTGTCCGACGCGCGAAGCGAGAGCTTGCCCTTCTGGTCCCGGGCGCTGAACCCTTTCGTGTCGGTGGGCACGACAAACCCGCGGATGCTGCGGGCGTCGTCCACCTCACCGGTCTTGGCCCAGACCACCGCCACCGTGGCCTGGGAGCCGTTGGTGATCCACATCTTGGTGCCGTTCAGCACCCAGCCGTCCGGCGTTTCCCGGGCAGTGGTGATCATGCCGGCCGGGTTGGAGCCGTAATCGGGCTCGGTGAGCCCGAAGCAGCCGATGTCCTGGCCCGAGGCCAGCCGCGGCAGCCAGTGCTTCCGCTGCTCTTCGGAGCCGAAGGCATGGATGGGATACATCACCAGGGCGCCCTGGACCGAAGCGAAGCTGCGCACGCCGCTGTCGCCCCGCTCCAGCTCCTGCATGATCAGACCGTAGGCGACGTTATTGAGCCCGGCGCAGCCAAACTCTTCCGGCAGGTTGGCACCCAGGAACCCGAGCTCGGCCATCTGCGGAATCAGCTGCTTCGGAAAGCGTCCCTCGATGTAGCACTCTCCGATGATCGGCATCAGGTTGTCATCGACCCAGGAGCGCACCGTGTCGCGGATGGCGCGCTCTTCCTCACTCAGGAGGGTATCGAAGGCGTAGAAATCGACCCCGGTAAACCGGGACGTGGTGGTGGCGGTGGCCATCGGAATCCTCGGGCTCGCGAAATCCGGAAACCCCAATAATAAACCCGCCGGAAGACCGGTGGAAGCCGCGACCTGTGTCCCTATCTTATTGCGCCGCTTGCTTTTGCGCGGCTGTTCCCGGCCCGCGGATCAGGCCGGATTATCCGCTCGATTCACCCGCGTGAAAGTGCCGGCCGGCCCCGGTGCAAAGCCTCCCCCATTCCAGGACAAATGCCGGACGATGATCGATTGCTGATCCAGATCGATCAGGTTGAACACCGATGGTCGCCGGCCACGGGTCATGAACGTGTGACTGCTGGCGGTCGACACCACCGGCCCGCCTTCCAGCTGCCCCATCGCTTCCTGGTGATCGTGGCCGCAGAGCACCAGGTCCGCACCAGAGGCGATCAGGGCGCGCTGGGCCTCGAGTGGCCGGGCCAGTCCCCACCGGTGCGAGATCTGGCCCTTGAGGACATTGTGGTGCAGCACAATGACCCGACAGGCGGAGGGGTCGGCCCGGGCGAACACCAGCCGGGCCCGTTCGGCCTCGTCGGCCGGCAGATGTCCCTTCACGGTGAGGTCACGCGGCTTCCACGTAACCGAGCCCGGGGCCAGCCCGTGGGCGGAAACGGTTCCGACGATTACCACGCCCGGCAGCTCCAGCACCGGTCCCAGGATCTCGCCGAAGTAGCGGCGGTAATGCCGGTACTTGGGACCCTGGCCCCGAAGCCCGAAGGGACTGGCCCACCAGCGCACGTCGTGATTGCCCGGGACCAGCAGGGTCGGCGCGATGTCGCGGCAGCGCTCCACGAACGCCAGCGCGCGCTGGAATTCGCCGTGGCGGGCGCGCTGCGACAGGTCCCCCGAAATGACGATCGCGGCCGGAGCGAGCCCGGGGATGAGCCGCTCCAGCACCGCGATCTGCTCGAGGTCGACGTACGCCCCGAAATGAATGTCCGAGAGATGTATCAGACGGGCGGTGCTCATTTTCCCGGGCAAACCTGACCGGCTGCCCGCCCGTCCGCGTCCGCCTCGGTCACCACACTACCCGGAGCCGGTACGACACCATGGCCTGCCCCCTGGCCGGGACCCGAACCCGGAAGCGGGTCAGAGTCGAGGAGAGCTTCTCCCCCGGGACCGAGCTCTCCAGCACCGACCACTCCCCGTGTCGCTCCTCCAGCACGTCCACCGTCACGGCGGAATCCTTAGCGTTGTTCACGGTCACCCGGTAACCGGCCAGACCGATGGTCCGGCGGGTTTCCCGCTGGGTGGTGTAGTCGACCTGAATCCGTTCCGCGGTGATGTCGAACGCGTTGCCCGCCGTCAGGCGCAGGTCCTGGCCGGGAGCACTGTGGGTGGTGGAGGCTTCCCCTACCAGCTGAAGCCGCCCCGCGCTGTCAGGCTCGTACAGCCGCCAGACACCCGCGGGCAGCGGCTTCCGGCCGAAATCGGATTGCGGGGGCCGCTTGAAGAGGTACTGGATCTCCACCGGCACCTGGGTCGGCTCGCCGTATTGCGGAAGGGGTCCGTACCAGGGAAGCTGGCTGCGGATCGTGTACACCCGTTCCCATGGGGCAGAACCGGGCTCGAACAGCGAGGCGACGGTCGAGACGCCCGGAGTGATGGTGTAGCGTCCGGGAATGGTGTAGAGGTGGGCTTCGCCGACCTGCTGTTCGCCGGCGGGAGCGGAGGGCGCTTCAGCCGCCACGGCCATTTCAGCTCGTGCGCGCTGCAGGGCGAAGTCCTTGGCGACGGCTCGGCCGACGTTCCCGGCCAGCAGCTGGATCTCCGCGTCCTGCACGCTGAGCCGGGCGGATTGCACTTCCGCCTGGCCCATGACCCGGGCGCTGCCCCGGCCCAGCACTGCCTGATAGGCCGCGCTCCACGATGCGCCCTCGGTGAACCAGGCCAGCCTGAGCTGGTCCTTCGCCGCAGTGCTTCGCACATTCAGCGAAACGGTCGGTGCGGCCAGCACCAGGTCCGCCGGATAGCGGGGCCGCCCCGGCCGCTGGAACGTCACGCTGCCGTCTTCCAGCCGGAACAGCTCGGGTTCCACGCCGAGCACTTCCGCGACCACCGTATCTCGTACTCCGTTGCGCATGCCGCCGGTCTCGAACACCAGTTTGCGGCCCAGCGCCCGGCGGAGCGTGTTGCGCTCGTCTACCGCGGCATCATACGAGACGCCCGTCACCATGACGTCGGGATCGAGCGAGAACAGCGATGCTGCATCGAGAAACCCCAGCGCCAGCCGGTGAGACGAAATCCCGCTCGCCACCGGCTCGGCCAGGGTGGCCCGCATCAGCACCCGGCCGTCATTGTAGATGGTGAGGCTGCGCTGGGCCGCCAGCGGCGTCGTCAGCAGCATCAGTCCGGCGGTTACCCGCAATGCCCGTCGCATGGGTAAATGACCCCTTTCGTGTTCGCGCCAGCTCAATCGCGCAGAACCTCCATCGCGATCCTGAAGGCGATGATCCGCGCCAGCAGAAACGTCGACATGGTTCCGATCCCGATCCAGAGGCGGGTGTCCGTGCCGGGCGTGGCGCGAAGGCTCAGGATGACCGCCGCCAGCACGGCCGCCAGCAGGGAGATGCGCCGGGCCAGCCGTCTTGCACGCCGGCGCCGCTCCGCCTGGCAGGCGGGGCACCGGGTGCCCCAGGCCAGCCCCGCGATGCGTTCCCCGCAGCGCACGCAGGGAACTTCAGGCTGATACCCGCCGAGCGACCGCATCACCGAACTGCTCTGTGGTGGCCGTTCCCCCCAGGTCCCGGGTGCGGATCCGGTCTTCCACGATGGTTCGCCGGATCGCCTCGCGCAGGCGCGCCGCCGCGGCATGCTCCGACAGATGATCCAGCATCAGGGCCGCGGCCAGCATGTGGGCCGAGGGATTCGCGACCCCCCGGCCGGCGATGTCGGGGGCGCTGCCGTGCACGGCCTCGAAGATCGCGGCGCCGGTTCCGATGTTCCCGCCCGGCGTCAGTCCCAGTCCGCCCACCAGTCCCGAGATCAGGTCGCTCAGAATGTCGCCAAACAGGTTGGTCGTGACGATGAGGTCGAACTGCTCCGGCTTGAGCACCAGCTGCATCGCCGCATTGTCCACGATCAGTTCGTTCGAGGTGACCTGTTCCGCGAATTCCCTTGCGATGGCGTGGCCCACCTCCAGGAACAGACCTCCGACCATTTTCAGGATGTTGGCCTTGTGGACCAGCGTCACGTTGCGCCGTCCGTGCCGGGCCGCGTACTCGAAGGCGAACCGGATGATCCGTTCCGCTCCCCGGCGGGTGAGGATGGCCTCCGATACCGCCACCGCACGGGGATCCGAATCGATCTGGATGAAGTGCTCGACGCCCGAGTACAGGCCTTCGAGATTCTCCCGGACCAGCACGATATCGATGTTGTCGTAGCGTCCCGGGAGAATGGTGAAGGCCGGCCGGAGATTGGCGTAGAGGGCGAATTCCTTTCGCAGCGCCACGTTCACCGAGCGGAACCCGGTCCCCACCGGAGTCGTGAGCGGGCCCTTGAGCGCCAGCCGCCGTTCGCGGATGCTCTGGAGCGTGGCTTCCGGGATGGGCGTACCGGTCTTTTCCACCGCCGTAACCCCGGCGATCTGTTCATCCCACTGGAATTCGACGCCGGTGGCCTCCAGGACCTTCAGGGTGGCTGCGGTGATCTCGGGGCCGATCCCGTCTCCCGGAATCAGCGTGGCAGCGTACGCCATGCGTTATGGAGTGACGGTTTCTTCGGGGAGGAAATAGTCGATGGTGGCCCGGAGGGCCGCTTCGGCCGTGGGCCCGATCCCGATGGCGCCGGCTCGCCAGCCGATCGCGCCGGTCCGGGTGTCGGTAACGACCGCCGTGAGGACCGCGCGCACCTGACCGGTTGAATCGCGGGTGAACGCCAGCGAGGCCGGCACGAACACGAACCGCCCGTCGGCCAGGGCCGTCAGGGTGCGAAAGCGGCTGCGAGTGGGATCGGGAACCGTCTTGAGCCGCGAGGCGCGCAGCACCGAGTGACCGAACCGGGCCGGCGCCGGCAGACGGCCGGCCGCCCTGCGAACCACGCGCTCCAGCTCGGCGCCGTAGAGCCAGCTGATCTCGGGTGCGCGCTCAACCAGAGCCTCGGTAAAGATCGAATCAGCCCACGCCAGCAACTTCGGGCGGGGCAACCGCAGATTGGAGTCGGCCAGGGTGGTATCGCGCACCAGGTGAGTGATCGGCATGACCGGAACCGGCTGTCCGGCCAGGCTTTCGCGGACCAGACCGGTCCGGCGCTGTTCCTTCGGTTTCTGATCGGTCTGCTGGCCGGCGGCGGGCCCCAGAACGCCCGCCAGCAGGACCAGAACCACACCTATGAATCGCATTCAGGAAAGATAACGGCGGCGGGGCCTACCCGAGCGCCAGACCGCCGTCTACCACCAGGACCTGCCCGGTGATGTGGCGGGCCGCCTCGGAACACAGAAAGGCCACCACCTGGGCGACGTCACTCGGCTCGGCGATCCGCCCGAGCACCGCGCCCTTCTTGGCCCGCTCGATCACCTCGGCCGGCAGCATCTCCAGGCGCTCGGTCCGGACGAAGCCGGGCGCCACGGCATTCACGTTGACGTTCGACGGCCCCAGATCCACCGCGGCGGCGCGGGTCAGCCCCTCGAGCCCCGCCTTGCTCGCTGCGTGCGGCGCCACCCCGAAGCCCGGCTGGGCCGACTGGTGGCTGCTGATGCTCACGATCTTGCCGTAGCGCTGGCCCCGGAAAATCGGAGCGACCGCGCTGATACAGTTGAACGCCCCGGTCAGGTTGGTGTCGAGCACCTCGGCCCAGTCCTGAGGCGAGAGCCGCCAGAGGGCCCCATCGTTGGCGATGCCGGCGTTGTTGATCAGATAGTGAATGGTGTCGAACCGATCGCAAACCTGATAAACGAACTCGGCCACCGCATGCCGGTCGCGCACGTCGCAGGCATCGGCGAACACACCGACGCCCATGGAGCCCAGCGTGGTCTCGGTGAGGAGGGCCTGTTCCCGGACGTCGCGCCCCGGCATGCCCACGAAGCAGAAGGCCACGTTGCAGCCCATCCGCGCGAACTCCAGGCAGACCGAACGGCCGAGGCCGGTGGCGCCGCCGGTGACCAGAACGGTCTTGCCCCGATGCCCCTCCCCGATCAGCGCGGCAAGCCGAGGCTCCTCGAGGGCGCTGCCCGCCTCGCTCGGTGGCTCCCCCGAGGACAGCGGGTCGAAGGCTGGAAAGGGCATGGGGAGTCGAAGCTACGGGCGGGGTTGCAGGGGCGCAACAGGAATGCGTCGGAAGGGTCGGAGTGGGTCGGAAGGGTCGGAAGAGTCGGAAGGGTCGGAAGAGTCGGAAGAGTCGGAAAAGTCGGAACAGTCTGAGGCTTATCCGGCGCCCGTCCGACCCTTCCGA
>DASTEX010000643.1:0-5878 GCA_035709185.1 Gemmatimonadales bacterium | reverse complement strand
GACCCAGGGATTCTTCCGCCAGGGGCTTAGCTCGTCCGATCCGTCGGAGATCTCGAGGCCGCCCTGGAAGTAGCGCTGTACGAAGAAGGTCTTGGGACCGAGGCTCTCCACTTCCTTCATCACCGCCCGGTTGATGCCGGTGATCATGGAGGCGATCCCGATCACCACCATGACGCCGATCGCCACGCCCAGGATGGTGAGCGCCGCGCGCACCTTGTTGGCTCGGACGGCATCGAGCGCAATCCCGACGCCTTCACCCATGCGGGCCAGGGTGGCCACGAGGCTGTTTCGGCTCATTCCGCCCTCAGGGCCGTAATGGGATCGAGTCGCGACGCCCGGTAGGCCGGATAGATGCCGGCGACCATGCCGACCGTGACACCCAGGGCGACGGCGAGGGCCACCGACCAGGGGGCGACTGCGGCCGGGAACGGCGTGAGCGCCTTCAACGTGAAGGCCATGCCGATCCCCAGCCCGATGCCGATGACGGCCCCGACCGTGGAGAGGGTGGCCGACTCGACCACGAACTGCGCCAGGACATCACGGCGCCGGGCGCCGAGCGCCTTGCGGATGCCGATCTCACGGGTGCGCTCGGCCACGGCCATCAGCATGATGTTCATGATGACGATGCCGCCGACCACCAGCGAAATGGCGACCAGTCCCGGCAGCGCCGCGAAGAGAATCCGGGAGATCCGCTTCCAGCCTTCCAGCGCGCCTTCCGCGGTCTGGAGCGCGAAGTTGTTCTCCTGCGACGGCTTGAGCCCGCGGCGGACCCGCATGATGGACTCGACTTCGTCCATTGCGGTCAGCATGTACTCGGCTCCGGCGGTCTGAATGTGGAGTTCGTCGAGCGAATTCCAGCGGCAGATCTCCCGCTGCACCGGGGCTTCGAAGGGGACCACGGCAAACTTGTCGAGCGAAATCCCGAAGATGGTCCCCTGCTTCTCGACCACGCCAATGACCCGATAGGGAAGCCCGCTGATGGCGACGTCCTTCCCGATCGGGTCGGTCCCTTCGAACAGCTTCTCCGCCACCAGGTCGCCCAGCACCACGACGGCGGCGCCGGCCCGGACCTCCTGGGGAGAGAAGGGCCGTCCCTGGGGCGTGTTCCAGTTCTTGATCTGGAAATAGCTCGCGTCCGCGCCCACGACTTCGATGTCCTTCGCCAGCTTGCCGCTCCGGCTCAGGGTGAGGCGCTCGGAGCAGTAGCGGGAGAACAGCGCTGGGGTATGGACCCGCTCGGTCACGTAGGCCGCGTCGGCGTAGCTGATGCGCGGCCGGCGGAGCCAGGAACGCCAGGTGTCCTCGGAGACGTTGCCGGTGTTGATGCCCGGCATGCGGCGGAGCTGGAACGTGTTGACGCCCACCAGCCGGTTGGCGAACTGGTCTTCCATGTACACGTTCATGCCCTGCACGATGGACACGACCGCGATCAGAAAGGTCACGCCGATCACCACGCCCACGAGCGAGAAGAAGCTCTTGAGCTTCTGGGCCCGGATCGTGTGCAGGGCCAGGCGGACGGCTTCGATCCAGGCCATCAGGCCGCGGCCTCCCGGGTCTGGGCCCGGTCGCTCTCGATGTGGCCGTCGCGCAGCGTGACCACCCGGTGGGCATGGGCCGCGATATCGGCCTCGTGCGTCACCAGGATCACGGTCTGGCCCTGGGCGTGGAGCTGGCCGAACACCCGCATGATGTCTTCGCTGGTGGCGCTGTCGAGGTTGCCGGTGGGCTCATCGGCCAGGAGAATCGACGGCCGGTTGACCAGCGCCCGGGCAATTGCCACCCGTTGCCGCTGGCCGCCGGAGAGCTCGTTGGGCCGGTGGTCCATGCGGTCACCGAGACCCACCCGGCGCAGGGCTTCCACAGCGCGCTCCCGCCGCTCCCGGTTGGTCGCACCGGCGTAGACCATCGGCAGCTCCACGTTCTGAAGCGCCGTGGCCCGCGGCAGCAGGTTGAACGTCTGGAAGACGAATCCGATTTCGCGGTTGCGGACCCGCGCCAGCGCGTCATCCGAGAGGCGCGAGACTTCCTGTCCGTTGAGCCAGTACTCACCCCCGCTCGGCGTATCGAGGCAGCCCACCAGATTCATCAGGGTGGACTTGCCCGAACCCGACGGGCCCATGATCGCCACGTATTCGTTGCGGCGGATTTCGAGCGAGACGCCCCGGAGCGCCCGGATCGTCTCGCTCCCCATGACGTATTCCCGCTTCAGGTCCCGGAGCTGGATGACCAGGTCGCTCATTGACCGGCTCCCGGGGCGTTCTCCGGGCGCTCCTGCTGCTGCTTGACCCGGGTGCTGTCCTTCATGTCGCGGATGGACTGATAGGGCCCGGCCACGATCGAATCGCCCGCGCCGAGCCCGGACAGAACCTCGAAGTGCTCTTCGCCCGCGATCCCGACCTTGACCGGGATGAACTGGGCCACCCCGCCCCGGACCACGAACACCCCTTCACGCTCCTTGCCCTTGCGGGTGGCGCTGTCGGCTGCCTTGAGCTCGTTCGGCACGTCTTCGTGCTGCCGCACGGTGAGCGCGATGATCGGAATGGACAGCACCTGCTGCCGGGTATCGGTGACGATCCGGGCCGTGGCGCTCAGGTCGGGACGAATGTCCGACGGCGGATTCACCAGCTCGATCTCGACCTCGAAATCCACCGCGCGCTCGGTCTGAGCCCCACCCCCGCCGCTGGAGGCAGAGACCTTGGCGCTGTTGCCGATCTTGGTGACCCGTCCGAAGAAAGCCGTGTCGGGAAAGGCGTCGATCGAGATCGCCACCGAGTCGCCCAGCGAAAGCCGCACGACGTCGGTCTCGTCCACGTCGACCTTGGCCAGGACGCCCGAGAGGTCGGCCACCCGCATGAGCAGGCCGGTTTCGCGCGAGAACGTGCCCGGCACGGCCACTTCGCCCTCTTCGACCGCGAGCCGGGTGACCCGGCCGTCGATCGGCGCGTAGATCCGGGTCTTGGCCAGGTTGTCCCGCGCTTCCTGCAACTGGGCCCGGGCCTGGTCGACCTGGCTGTCGGTGGAGTTGTAGTTGGCGACGGCCACGTCGTAGGCCTGCTGCGCCTGCTCCACCGTCTCGGCCGCGATCAGGTTGGGATTGGCGCGGCGGATCTCCAGCGCGCGATCGAGCTGACGCTTCGCCTGGTCCCGGTTGGCGCGTACCTGCTGGAGGGAGGCCTGGCTCGACTGGAGGAACGCCTCCGCCCGCTGGACCACCGACTGGTACTGGGACGGATCGATCTGCACCAGCAGCTGGCCCTTCTTGACCAGGTCGCCTTCGCGTACCGTGAGCTTGACGATGCGGCCCGTGATGTCCGAGCTGATGTCGACCTGGGTCACGGCCTCGATCTTCCCGCTGGCCGTGACCACCGAAACCAGGTCCCGCTTGCCCACCGTCTCGATCCGGACCTCGGTGGCCCGTCCGCTCCGGCGGGCCGCCGACAGGGCGGAGATGGCGACAACGACCGCCAGCACGAGCCCGATGAAAAGTCCGACCTTGGTGCGACGCGACATTGGCATTCCTTGGTTAGCGGAGCCGCCGGCCTACCGCCAGCTCGAGCGCGGTGACGGCACGGTGATAGGCGTAGACGGCGTTGACGTAGTTGGCTTCCGCCGTCGTGACGTTGGTCTGGGCATCGGTCACTTCCAGGGCACTGCCGTTGCCCAGCCGGAACCGCTCCTGGGCCAGCTGAAGCTGGTCCCGGGCCGCGGTCCGGTTGGCTTCCTGTACCGAGATGGCCTGCCAGGCGGTGTTGATCCCGAGATAGCGGGCCTGCACCTCGCTCCGCACCTGGAGCTGGCGGGCCCGGACCGCTTCTTCGGCGTCTTCGCGGGCGGCATGGGCCCGCGCCACCTGGAGGTTGCGGTTGAATCCCTGGAAGATCGGGATGGAAATCCGGACCGCGGCCTGGAACGGCTGCTCCTGGAAGTTCAGGGGCCAGACGTTGTTCCGGCTGAGCAGCTCGTTGCGGATCTCGGGTGTGAGCGCCTGACCGGTGGCATCGAGGCCCACGAACGAGCGGCAGTCGGCGATGATGCCGCCGTCGGGGTAGCCCGGTACGCCGCCGTCGGGGAGCGACCCGATCAGCGCATTCTGGAATTCGCAGTTCTCCAGCTGGAGCACCGCGTTATCGGTGCGATTCTGGATCAGGAGGCCGGTGTTGGTGAATTCCTGGGTGAACCCGCTCCAGCCGGCCGAGAAATCGAGCGTGGGGAGATACTGGGAGCGGGCCGCCTTCACGTTCTGCTGGCTGGCATCCTCCCGGGCCCGCAGGGCGCGCAGGTTGGGATTGTCCTGCAGCGCGCTGGCGAGGAGCTGCTGCTCGTCGAAGGCCGGCTCCACGATGGGCAGCGAGTCGGTGAGCGCAAGTTCCGCCACCGGCACCGGCAGCTCCACCCCGATCCGCCGGAGCAGCTCGAGCTTGGCCTCGTTCTCCGCCTGCACCGCTACCAGCAGGTCGAGGTCGGAGCGGCTCTTGGTGACTTCGGCCTGCCGGACGTCCAGCAGGGTCGCCTGGCCCACCTGGAAACGGGCCCGGGCCAGCTCGAGGAACTCGGTATTCCGCTGGACCTGCTGCCGCGCGACATCGCTCTGGGCGACGGCCTGGAGCGCGTTCAGGTACTGGGTGGTAACGTCGTTGTCGAGCGTGATGGTGGCGTTGTTGATGTCTTCTTCGACCGCCCGCTGATTGGCCTTCTCGGTGGCGGGGCCTAACAAGGTCGCCCCGTCCAGCCGCAGCGACAGGTCGACCCCGTAGCGCGAGCTGAGCGAGGGCGACGTCTGATTGAAGGTGGAACCGCCGAAGGTCGACGATCCCGCGCCACTGTATCCCATACCCCCGCTCACATCGAGCCGCGGGATCAGGGCACCGTACGCGGCCCGCACGGCGACCCGGGCCGGGCCGGCGTCGTTCAGCACCTGGCGATAAGCCGGACTCTTGGAGCGGGCCTGGGCCAGCGCCTCGGTCAGGGAAAGGGTGACAGTGGGTTGGGGCCGGGGAGCTGGCCCGACCGCGGGATCTTGGGCAAGGGCGACACCGGGCAGAACCGAGAGCGCCAAAACGAAGGCGGAGCGACCGATCATCTCACGACTTCCGTTCCAGAGGGTAAAGGACGAAACCACAGGGCGTTAGACGAACCCCGCGCGCCAAAAGTTTCAGCTTGTGACGTGAGGGGTCAAAGCATTGTGAAACAAGGCTTTAAGGGGTGGGTGGCCGGAGCCATCTGGCCTCCACCTGCTCCACAATGTAGTCATGGATCCGAGCTCCCTTTTCGCTCGAGGCCCGGAGGCGGGCAACCGCGTCGGCATCCCGAATCAGCTCCGGGGCCAGGTAGAGCATCAGGGAGGTATCCAGCTCGCCGCCGTGAACGGGGGCGTCGGCCAGTTCGAGGTGGCCGCTGAAATCGAAGGCGAGGATGTCTACCACCCTGACGGTGCCCAGCGCCCGGATGGTGCTGAGGGCCTCGATATGGGCCTCGGCGGCGTGGGCCGTGAGGATGATGCTCTCTTCCACCCCTGCGCCCTCTTCCCAGGACGCGATAAGTTCGTTCATGACCCGGTGCAACGTCTTGCGCGACAGGGCGGCCACTCCGGGCGCCAGCGGTTCCCGGCGGCCGTGCACTCCCACCGGTATCATCGGCGCCCGCGGGATGGCGTTCCGGGCGGAGAGGTCGTCCGCCAGGCGCTCCACCAGAATCGAGTCGCATCCCAGCGGCAGGTGGGCCGCGCGGAACTCGAGGGTCCCCACCGGAATGAGCAGCCTCCCGGCGGCGCGCAGCTTTTCGCGGGCTTCCGCAGGCGTGAACTGGTCGAGCCGCAGGGGGCGGTTCATCTGACGCCTCGGGTCCTCATCTGGATTGCCGCGGTCTCCCTGGCCGCCGT